>NZ_JBHFLM010000205.1:0-9483 GCF_041928655.1 Pelatocladus sp. BLCC-F211
ACGTAGTCTCCGTCAAAAAATGAAACGCACTGCTATGGATAACAATTATATGCTTCGGGTTCTCAGTTGTTGTTTTCTTGACTCTACATTAGATTCTTCTAATTCCTTATGTCAAGCCTAATTGAGATGCTCTTACCCTGAATTGCTAGCGGTAAAACCCAAGCTGATGTCGAACGAACGGTAAACCAGATTCTTCCTAATACACAACAACAATTTGTCTACTATTTTCATCTCAAAGGCAAATGAATTTCAATTTCATATCAGTCTATGTCAGGCGGGGTAGTTTATACGCCTTCACCAGAGGCTGTGGAACTTGGGGAGATGATGCGACAGTTTCCGATGCTCCGAGTAAATTGGGCGATCACATTGATTGTGTAGCTCCCTTTGAGTGCATTGCAAGTTCTCTGAAGTAGAGAGTTTGAACCATTGTGAGTTGCTACCTCTACTGACAACACCTATGCCAAACGTTCACACAAAACACAAGCACCCATACAGCAAAGCGCAGCCGACTACAGTTGGGAGCCATTGGAATTTGCCGACCATTGGTCGGCAAACATTTTTGCATATCTCCAATAGGAGAGCGATCGCTCGTGTCAAAGAAGCACTGCACCAAGGCTGGTGCGAGAACCCCACTGGTCTATTTATCAACAGTTGCATTCTTTGGGGCTAAGGGGAAAAACACGGTGACATCCGATGTCAGTGCGTGGTTTGAGTGGGCGCGTCAACAGAGGGAGAGGTGCAGGGTGCGGGGTGCAGAGGGATTTCCTCTCCCTTTCTCCCTGCTAAGAGCCCCCTGCCTCTTCTGCTGGCGATGTCAGGAGGTGTGGTTTAGACTCCATCCGGGGAAGCGGTGGATGTGCAGGAGATGATGCCGAGGTTTCCAATGGAGGCATAAATTGGGCGATCGCTTGCAATCTGTTTGTAGAGTTGAGCAACTGTTCGGCTTTAACACCAAAGCTTGCTACCTCGCTACCCAACTCAGTTTGATTTTTGGATACTGTTACCAACACTAAGGCTTGTCGTAATTTCGCATGGCTTTATGGATCTTCTTCCATCGTTGTTTTTCAGCTAGTTGCGCTCTAATATCTTGTTTGCGGTCTAAATAATTGAGTTCTTTGTGTAACTTTTGATAACTGAGAAATCTTGAGTGATCAAGTTTCTTTTCTGCTAATGCCTGTTGAACTGCACAACCGGGTTCATGATTATGCTGGCAATCTCGGAAGCGGCACTTGAGTGCTAAAGTTTCAATGTCTGTAAAGGTTTCGTGCAAACTGTCATCACCAGCCCAAAGTTGGAGTTCCCGCATTCCGGGAGTATCTATAACCAAGCTGCCATTCGGCAGTAAAATCAATTCACGATTTGTTGTTGTATGTCTACCTCTGTGATCACTTTGTCTTACTGGTTGCACAGCTTGTAGCGCTTCTCCCCGAAGTTGATTGGTAATAGTAGATTTACCAACACCAGAAGACCCTAACAAAGCAACTGTCTGTGCTGCTTGTAAGTAAGGCTTTAACTGATCCAATCCCTCATCCTTTGTTGCATTAGCAACGACGATGGGTACACCAGGGGCGATAGATTCTACTTGTGCCAAGCACTTGTCTAAACAATTGCACAGGTCTAGCTTGTTTAAAAGGATAACTGGATTTGCACCGCTTTCCCAAGCCAGGATTAGATAACGTTCAATTCTTCTAGGGTTAAAATCACCATCTAGCCCACAAACTAACAAGACAATATCAATATTGGCTGCAATTATTTGCTCTTGGATTTTACTACCAATTGTTTTGCGAGAAAATTTACTTTTCCTGGGTAAAATCTCATGGATTGTTGCTTGCCCCTCACAAGCTTGCACACTGATCACAACCCAATCTCCAACTGCTGGAAAGTCTTGAGCTTGAGTGGCTCGATATCGCACTTTCCCTGTTATTTCTGCTGTTAATTCTCCATGTTCGCTATAGAGAATGTAAGTATTTCTATATCCAATAGCAACTCTACCAATGCTAAATCCTTGTTGACGATAAGCCTCAAAGCTGTGAGCAAAAAACTTACTCCAGCCTAAATCATCTAAATTCATCTGATTTCCTCAATCTGTGCTGCTTATTCGACACAAAGCTTCACAGAGGAATTCGAGCTTCATTCCTATAAGAGTGACGACTGAATTATCATCTGTGTGCCTTGTGTAAGTGATTCGAGATCATCAAAGCAATTTGTACGGCTAAAAACTCAATCATCGTTCTTCCTCCCTTTTGCAATACAATTTGGTTACAATAATATTACATTAACGAATTTAGAGAAATCTGTAAAGCAACAAATTTTGATACATTACGCAGTTTGATTAGATACAGTTCAACTTCTCTACTTTCCGGTCAACCAACAAAAAATTTTCAAACAGCACAATCCCGCAAGTGTTGCGAGTGTGGCTACGCTATCAAAGTGAGAAATACTTTGGATAAATCCAAGCGCAAGATCTTGGCGCACCTATGTAAGCTCTGGAATTATTGGTCTAACTGGGGTAAGCTAAATATTAAATATTGAGATCAACGCCTCAAGAGGGCTGAGTCGCTCTCCAACATGCTGTGCGAACGCAAGCCCCTTTCACAATAGCATCCAGTCAGAGTGATTCAAAAAACGTTGAAAGTCACTCTGGATAAAATTTAGCTCTTTTTACATGGGGGGCAAGTTGTATGGCTATTATTAGACATCTCCAGAAATGAGGTATCGACCCTGACTGCACAAGGCTTTTATATTCTTTTTCGGAGATGTCTATTGTGTAGACCTACAACAAGAAATAATAGGCTCCGAAACAAATTCTTGTAACTCCACTTTTGGCAACTGCAACAAATCTTTCCAATCCTTTGCTAGCTGTGTATCGTTGGGTTTTTTACGGCGTTCTTCAGCTAGCAGGGTTAAGGCATCATACCAAAGACTATTTTCTGCAAACAGCAAAATCTGCTCTCTTGGTGTACTTACTCTCTCTAACTGATTTTTCAAATTAGAGTTGATAGAAACTCGCTCAATATATCCTTTAACAAAAGTATCCTTGAGGCGATTTTCTGGATCACAGATGAAGGATAATACCCAATTGTATTTTTTACCACTCTCTAATGCTGGTGAATTTTGCGGTAGGGTGATACTAATAATTCCTGGCGTATTTGTTAACTGCAAAGTCGTCTTGTACGCTTCTTTATTATTCTCATTTAGTAGCAAGAACTCAACTGGATTTGTGGATGTGGGTTGGTAAGGAATGTAAAACCAGAATGTCGGACGTTCAGAAATTGTTAACCCAATGTTTGTTGGTGGGACTAAAGCCGTCATAGATTTTTTAATTGCTGGACAGTCGGCTCTCGCAGCGGCATAGGTTCGCTGACCAGGCGCTCCTTTTGGAGGTAAGATAAAGCTAATAATCCGGGAAATAAGTCCTGATTCTCTAGGCGTATTTGTGGCTTTTGGAGTTTTAGGCTTTTGTCTTTGTTGCTGCTTTAAAATAACTTCATTTTCCCAAACCTTACTAGGTTGCGGGGCTGCTTTAACAACAGGATAAATGCTTAATATTAAGGTAAAAATTAAAGCTAAACTCAGATGTCGAAAAAGTAACTTTGTCATTTTTTATAGAAGTATGGAATAAAGATATGCACAAAACAACAGATACACTCTTTGTTTTACTACTGCCGTTTATACGGTAATTGGTAGATGTAGCTGAACGTAATCACACTCATAGCAAGAGAAGCTATGATAGAAGGAAGGAATGGTAGCCAGTAGCCATGAATTAAAAGAAACAAGCAGATGCCATAGGAGATGACAAAAATAACACCTATAGTTGTAAGAACAAAAATTATTTTGCGATCGTGCCCAGCAAATTTCTGTGACACAACTGCGACGAACGCACCTCCAGCTAAAGACCAAAGCCAAATATAAAAAACATCTCCCCACCAAGGTAAAACTCTCAACAGAGGACGCCCGTCTAATGCCGCACTAATAATCTGGCTTACCATCTGGGCTTGAACAAATACGCCCCGCATTTTGTCTGACTGTTTGTTAATACTGTATGGTGTAGAAAAATCATCTTTGACACTTTTAGCAGTAACACCAATAATAACTATTCGGTCTTTTACCCAGGAGGGATCAAATCTATCTTCCAGCATGTCTCTTAACGGGACTTGTTGAGCAATATCGCGAGAGCGATAATTAAGCAGTATTTGATAACCATCATTGTGTAAATTTTGGTAGCCTCCTGCCATTGTCTGCAAACGTTGTAAGCGAGTTTTTCCTAACAGTAAATCTCCCGAACGTGTGGTTTCAGGTTTAATACCTTCTTTCGCTAAATAATATAGTGCCAACTTCAGACTCAAAGAATCTTCTGTTTGACAAGCAGTGTTACTGTTAAAAGTTGCACGCCACAGATGGCGACGAAGAATATCATCATTGTCCACATGCACATCAGCAAAACCTAAACGAGCTACTGGCACTTCGGGTGGAGGTTCAATACCTTTGTCCCCAGTTGTGGGGTCATTACCTATGCATATAGCAATGAAATTATCAGTATTTTTTAATTTTTCTGCTACTTCTGGTTGGTCGCCGCTCACAGGAAAATCACGAATAATGTCTAAGCCAATTACACTTGGTAGATGAGGTTTTAGTTTTTCTAAAAGTTGAGCTAATGCGGTATCGGATAATGATCCGCGTCTTTTCATTCCCTGATCATCTTGATATTTTAAATCTTCGTCATCAATAGTAACAACCAATATCCGAGGGTCTATTCCCTCATCTGGGCGTAGGCGCATCATCTGGTCAAACATGTTTAGCTCTGATGATTGCAGTATTCCTAGCATTCGTACTCCAAACACCAAAGCTGTTATGACTAAACTTGCAGATGGAACAAAAACGGAGGGTTTTAATTTAATTCGTGTAGGAATAACTGGAGGGGGTGCTGCAAACAGTTGACCGCCTTCGTTATCTTGCCAGCGTAAATAAAGTACGGGACGATACCACTGATTCCCTTCTACACCCATTGCTTCTCGGCTTTGACTCACTGCCATTGCCAAAGGGTTTTTTTGACCAAGTGAACGATAAAATTGCTCACTAAAGGCTGTTGCACCTGCCACACTCACTGAATACTGCATCGCTACGATTGCTGGAGTGCGGTGAGCAATTAAGCTTTGAGCTACACCGTTAAATACTGAAGTTCCAGTTAACGCTAAACCAGATTGACAAGCGCTTAGTACCACTAGAGTCACACCACGTAACTCCTTAGAGTCATCAGTAAAACTATTTTGTTGTAGCAGAGTACCAATTTCCCTAGCACTCACATAATTTGGTTTGCCAGTTTCATCCTCAAAAACTAGATATCCTTGCGGTTCAGGAAGTGAGGCATGACAGCGTTGGCAGTTATTTATTTTTACACCTTTATGTATGGTGCGACATAGCTGACCATTATCCAATATATTATTACAGCGTTTTCCAAATAAACCATGTCCATCGAAGTGGATGATATGGGGGGCTGTCTCATCCCGGTGTTCAGTTAGATAATCCCGCAGAGCTTTAAAAGTGGGGGGTTTCAGTTCAACTAGCCGAATATGACCTTCTTTTTCGGCTATTCCTAAGCCTCTGCGTACTGCTTGTTGTTCTTGTGTTGGTAGCTTTTCCAAACCATTTTCTGGGTCAGAAGCAGCAGAGGAGATTAACAAAACGTTAACTCGCTCCATTGATGGTAGCTTGGGCGGTGCAGCATCGTAGGTAATGTAACGAGAGAAAGTGACTTGTTGTTGAGTCAAAAACCCTCGGTCATCGTGCATTAATTCCCAAGGATAATCAGGTAGCCGAGTCGAGCCTATGATATCTGCTGCTATTTCCAGTTGTATATGCAGTTGAATTCCGTTATTCTGGGCTAAGTTAATCGCATTTTGCAGCACTTTTGCGACTTTAGAGCCTGGTGGAAAAAGTGATTGATACAGTGCCTTCCCAATATTTGTGAGAAAATGCGGATGGAAGGTTTTTTGGTCTTGAGCTAGTAGACCAGCTTGCACCATCCAATCTTGTTCACCAGAACGCTGAAAGTCCTCTGATCGAAAACGAATAGCTTCTAGAGATTTGATAACGGTAATTAGCCAGTTTATTCTCTCTTGCCAAAAAGGTAATGTTGAGTTGATTTCTGCCTGACCAACTCGTGATCCATTGACGCTGACTTTGAAATCAGCCTCATTAATGGGAGATAGGTATACCTTTAATAGCTCCATTAGCCATCCTTACTATTTAGCCTAAGAGGTCGCCAAGGGGTTTGTCGTTACTACCCTTCAGTAGTCCTTCTGTGCTAGTTTATTCCAGCACCTTCCACTTTTGTGGGTAGCGGGTTTTATAAAGTGCAATTCGCTCTTCTTTGCTCAGTAAAGGAGTTAGAGTTACAGTAACCTTTTGTACATCATCACGACTGCCTCCGCCACCTAATTCCACAACGTAGACTTTGATACCAGCTTTACCCTCTTTACGTGCAGTCACTTGCAATTCCAGATTCACTTGGTCAACACTAAATAAGGGTATTGGTTTTTCTCCTTCTGCTTCTGTTGAAAGCAACTCTTGCTTGATATGTTCAATCAGTTCTGCTAATCCGATAGAATTTTCTTCTGACATTTCATGCTCCTTAGCTATTTATTGGTAACTAAACTTGAGTTATTCAGATTCCCCAATGAGAGTAAATGCTGCCTATTGAGAAGGATTAGCCCGGATTTCTCACTTGTGAGAAATCCAGATTCAAAAATTATTTCCTTTCAAAGCTGCCACTAAAATTCGCATTACTTGCTCCAAATCTTCAGGAACCCGATAGCTATTAATCCCCTGTTCAAAATGCTTTCTGTTGCGGTCGAGCCTACCAAATTGCCATATTGTGCCTGTAGAAACAACGCCAATTAAAATTGGCTGTTGGTTAACTGTAGTCGCACCCTCCCACTGGTCAAGTGCCACCAATTCGGCGACTAACTGCGTAAAACCTCTCGTCAAATCCTCGTATTTTGCCTCAATGACTAATAGTTGATTGACGGAATTTACCCGCAGTAAATAATCTAAATTTCCCTGAAGCCAATTAGAAACTTTTAAACTATATTCAATTCGTAATTCTGCCTGTGTGTAATGAATTAACTCCGTCACCACCCGCGAGATGAGAATTTCTCGTCTTGCGAGTTCATTAGTCAACGGTACAAATGGTAGTACCTCTTCAATGCGATCGCGTAATTCTCCCAAGCGGTCAAGTTCATCAGGGAACTGGGGTAAATTAAGCACCCTTCGAGTTAAACTATAGCCAAATTCATTAGCAAGTTCACTAGCTTCAAAGCCAAGCTCAAAGTATCGGCTGAAAGTATAACTTTGATTAGAGTCAAGAATTGACATAAGCTCGCGCTGCACATGACATTTTTCTTATATTACGGTTTACGAGGTCGTAGCGTCTGAATACTTGAATTATTCAGATTCCCCAATTAGAGTAAAAGCTGCCCATTGAGAAGGATTGGGATGTTTTTTCTTAGTTGTCAGCATCGCTTGGCGTAATGCGGTAGCTTTATCTGGTTGATGTTCGAGATTTTGATAAAACTGTGTCATTAACTCAGCAGTCGGTGCATCGGGTATCGACCACAGGGAAACTATGACACTGGGAACCCCTGCGGCGATAATAGAACGAGACAGCCCAATGACCCCATCACCTGTTAGCCTTCCCTGTCCTGTATCGCAAGCACTCAAAACGACTAATTCGGCACTTAAAGCAGAACCTTGTGGTGGTGTATACAAATTTAGGATATCTTCTGCTGTTAACAAACCGTTATCCTGACCTTCGGGAGCAAAGACGATAGAACTTCCCAATCCCCGAATATCATCTAATAAGCCATGAGTTGCAAGATGAATTATTTTGGCTTTACGTAGTTTTTGTAACACAGCATTTTTGGTAGCTTGATCGCCGATCAAGGCTTGAGTTTTCCAGAAGGAAGCAATAGCTAGGGCTTCTTTTTCTGAACCAGGAAGCGGATTTAACTGCTTAGATGATTCTCCAGGTTTTAAAGAAACCTTTGGCATTGTAGGATTACCGACTACCACAACATCTTTAGCTGAACCTGGTACTTTTTGTCGAAGTTTGTGAGTAGAATCTAATACTTGAATTGAGGGAGCAGTGAGGATGGTATGTTTATCGATTAAGTACTGCCCCGATGGGTCTTGCAATGCTGGGAAGGGAACGAGAAATAGAGAATCTTGGGGAATGAAGATGACGCGAGCGGTTTCTTCTTTTGGTAGTAAGTCTGCAATTGGTTGGATGAGTAGCTGATGAAGCTCCTGTAATTGGGGGTTTTTCGTGTTAGTGCTGGCGCTATTCGTAACCTTTTCTACAACATCAGTAATTGGGCGATCGCTTTTTGTCCCTGTGCCACCAGAAGGTAGCCAAACAGTAATTGTTTGATTCTGTGGGTTGACAGAGAGTACTTCCCATGCATCCCATTCTGGAAGGTCATCTTTAAGTCGGACGCGATCGCCTGGTGCGAGAGCAATGTTATTACTACCCCTCAAGGCAACATTCATACCTTTAACAACCGAATAACGAGCCTGGACTACTTTATCTGTTAGGGAGATATTTTGTTGTTGCCACAGGGGTTTGAGATCAACTGGGTGAAATTTGGCTTCGCCAGTGGGTTTTACGACCCAAATATATAGTTCTGATTCCTTAGTTTCTTGTTTACCCTGAATTTTAAATTCATCGTAAATAATCGAATATTCAACAATAGTGGCGTTTTGTACTTTAGCGATTTGTTTAATTTCTTCAATTGTTGGAGGAGGTAGTAATTTTTCTTGGGGCTGAGGGGATAAACCAGAAGCAAGTAACTCCACAAAAGCACGCGCCCGTCCGCGTTCGGCAATTTCTAAGGCTGCATCAGTTTTATTCTGAGCAATGAGGACTTGTTGTAAGATGCGATAGGTGTTACGTTGCGTGTCAAGAATAGATATTTTATCGTTATCTTTTAATCCATCTCGTAGAGATTCTTTAATTTTGATTGATTCAAATAGGGTACTCTCTGCTAAAGTTAATTTTCCTTGTTTGTAGAAAACAATTCCTAGATTGTTCAGTGAATTACTCTCACTTTGACGGCCTTTAATTTCTCGTGCGATTTTTAAGCTTTGTTGTTGGTAATTAATCGCTTTTGGGTAGTCTCCCAAGAAATCGTAGGCAATGCCGAGTTCTAGTAGTACTGTAACTTCATTTCGACGGTATTTAATTTCTCGTGCTAAAACCAAGCTTTGTTGTAGGTAGTCAATGGCTTTCCAGTAGTCTCCCGAAACATTGTAGGCAACGCCGAGATTTGCCAGTGATGCACTCTCACTGGAGTTTAGACTAAAAGCGATATGAGAGAACGCAAACCAAATGGAATTAGAGGTTAAAAATATTCTCAAGTCAGCCTCAAAGCATCCGCGGCCTTGAACAATTATTGTGTAGTATGCTTGTTGAGAAAAAATACAATA
>NZ_JBHFLM010000206.1:0-28207 GCF_041928655.1 Pelatocladus sp. BLCC-F211
CGTGGTGATAACACTCCACCTTCTTTGCTTCCACAAGTTACTCCTTGTTCTGATGATTCTGAGTTATTGAAAGCGGCTTAATTTCATTCCTTGATTTTGGGAAATGTTTTTTGTTTTCTTTACACCCCCTGAACGCTTACCCAGTTTCATCTTCGAGTGCTAGTCCTTGATCTCCGACACCATGCCCAGAAAAGTGAACTATTTGGGGACTAACCTCTAATATTGCCCGTTGCATTTCTCTGGGAGTAACTGCCCAACGTTGTACTAATTCTAGTTGATCACGATGGCGGGCACGGCGCAGAGCATCATCGATTTCTCGAACTTCTTCATCTAGGCGCAGACGGTTAGTTTGCCTGGGGTTAGCGGTAAGAATAAGGATGCGTTTTAAGAGATGGGTGGTCATAGGTTGATATTGATGCAGACAAATAACAGGAGGAAAAGATATTCAAGTTTAAATAAAAACATGACTATGGGCAGATAGAAACGATATTAATATTGCCTTAACAAATGCCTGGCGATGTGTCTCAGACAAAACACTACTTCTCAATACATTGATATTACTTAATAAAATTTAGATTTTTTACAAAAAAAATATATTAATTAACCGTATTTTTGCGTAATTAGTTGTTCACTTAATGAAGTATGTATTTAGTGTCTAAAAAACTCATCTGGGTAAAACCAGAAAATCAACCACAGCCTAAAATCTCACTAAAATAGCTGTTTTCAAACTTATAGCCATACATCCTAGTCCATGAATTTCTACCAACGTAAGTTATATGCACTACTACAAGCACCAAATTTACCAAACTGGGGAAACCTCACCACCCAATTAGAATGTTTACTCCCTGACTTACCACAGCTTCGAGAATGGTGGGGAGCAAGTAATGAGCAAGATAGTATCAAAAGAGGTAAACAAGCACAAGATATTGGTTCGTCGTGCGATCGCGTTAATCTATCTCATATAGAACGCACAGACAATACACAAGCTGTAACCGTTCATCATCCGATCAGTGGTCAAAAACAGGAGGTTAGAGCATTACAACTAAACGATAACGCACCAGATATTAGCCAGATAAAAAGCGAAACAGATGCTCAAAAAGTTTTTTGGTGGTTTTGGCGATTTTACCCAGAACTGTTAGCAGACAAACAACACGATGCATTACTATTCCCCGCACATCAAGTCATCCCTGACTGTCCCCTACACAGCCACCAAAGCACAGTATCAGCCTTGACAGGTGCGATGTTTCCCGAAATTTGGCAGACCGGAGAAAAACATCAAACTCCATATTTATTAGTATTTACTTTCTCCCCAGTACAGGAATTTATCAAGTCCTCGCGGAAATTCCTTGATTTTTGGGCGGGGTCATATCTGCTTCATTATCTCAGTAGCCGATTGTGTTGGCATATTGCCCAACAGCTTGGTCCTGATGCTGTAATTGTACCTTCGCTCTGGAGTCAGGAAATTATTGATGCATTGATTATGCAAAAATATCCTGATTTTGCGCCTGATTTTGAGCGTCTTCAAGAGGATCATCAAAACCCAGTGAGACGGTTTACAGATAAAATATCCACCAGTTTAAGCACAGCTGGTTTCCCCAATGCAATTACCGTTGTGGTTTCAGGAGAACAAGAAGCTAAAAAATGGGGAAAGTGTCTCACTCAAAGACTCATTGAAGAATGGGTCAACATAGGTACAGAAGTCAAAACCCATATTAGACAACAAGTTATAGAATTTTTAGATCATCAAACTCTAGAAGAATTAGAGAACATATTAGAACAAGTATTCCCCGAATTTAAAAATACACCCGCCGCCCTCGATCCTTACCGCAGAGAACTGCAACTTCTTAGGCAACAAAGCTGTTGGGAATGGAATAAGCTTTGGGAAACCCAACTCAATTACACTTGGGAACCATACTGGACAGCCATACCATTAGGAAACCCACAACAAGCATTAGCCATTAATAAAACCAATGGTACTTTTGATCAACCTTGGATTGATTGCCAAAGCGAAATTGCTCAACCGCTTGTAGATTTACCCGATAAATTTGAAAAACAATTTTATACATATTTAAATGTCGGGACATGGTGGGGTAGCATCCAGCAACGCTTGCGACATTGCTTAAATGATGTTAAATATACCCGTAATTGGCAAATTGCTACTGCTCCTGGTGAACGTTCTACAATATCAGGTCAATTTAGCGCTGTCCACCCTCGGCTTAATTATCAAGTAACACAAACTCTTGGAGGACAAACACGAGACTTACGTCAAGGTGGTGGTGTAGCCGCAGGTTCGCTGCGCTTATTTTGGTTTATCATGTCTGAGGCTTATCCTGGTTTATTTAACGGTTCTGAGAAACTTAATGCACTGGAACTCACCAAACGAATGGCTTGGGTTTATGGAGGTGTAGCAAAATCTTTGGGAATTCCTATCGAATTAATCGAAGACCCACTACCTGATGAAGTAGCTACCGAATTGGACCCAGAAGCTAGCAACCAAAACGTCGAACAAACAACCAAAATCATTGATTACGAACAATTAATTAGGTTTCCTAACCTCAGTTCCATCGCCGCTGCTGCTTTTGCACGGGAACATCCATATTTGATGCAAGCTTATAGAAGAAATTTATATCGACTTTTCAAACAACATAAAAATAAGTTTTCACGTTTACAGCAACGCACTTTTTACGCCAAAACTAGTCGTCCGTTCCACATCCCAAATACAGATAAAGCAATTAAGCAGGCATTCCCTGACCTCAAAGGTAGTTACAACGGTGTGATGTTTTCTAGTAAATGGCTCATCGATGACATGGGTTTGCAAGAAAAGGAACGTATCATGACCAGCACTAGCGCAGATTCATCTCAAAGTCAAAACAATCGCAAACAAGTTGAGATTTTAAGAGAAATCGTCCAACAAGCCCATCAGGATACTGGCTTTGGTGACAGCAGCCCCGCCGATTGGTGGGTAATTATCCTTGCTGATGGTGATGGTATGGGTGACTATGTTTCTGGAAAAAAACTCAAAACATACAGGTCTTATGTTGAAGAAGATGCTATCAATAAAAGCATCGCAGATTTTGACGACAATCTATTTCATCAATTCCTCGATGAAACTGATAAACGCATGGGGCCAGCTACCCACGTAGGCTTAAACCGCGCATTATTAGACTTCTCCAATCGCTTAGTTCCCTACTTAACAGAAGAGCGTTTCTGCGGCCGCGTCATTTACAGTGGTGGCGATGATGTTATGGTGGTGCTACCCTTAGAAGATTTACCAGAATATCTATTATCACTGCGTGCTGCTTGGAGTGGTGCAAAAGATCCCAAACAAGAGTTTGAAAATCAACGTAATGGAGTTGTTTCTCAGTCAAATAACCAAACAGATCGAGCAGATAGAACTACAGGCTACTGGTATCCCACAGAACGAGTAAATGGATTACCTCAACGCCCCCACTTCACAATGGGAAAGAACGCAACTATGAGTGCTGGTGTGGTAATTGCTCACAAAAGCATTCCTCTACCCACTGTACTGGAAAGTCTTTGGAAAGCAGAAAGCGACAGAGCTAAACAAATGTCTGGCAAAGATGGTATTTGCTTGAGAGTAATTTATGGTGGTGGTAATCAGTTAGAAGCATTAATGAAAGGCGAATTACTAGAGACATGGTGGGATTGGGTCAAGGATTATGAATTATACGAAGACAAACTTAGCCCACTACTATATCGGTTAGCCGAAGAACTCCCCAATCGCGCTGACATTACAGATCATTACCATCTGTTTTCTAAAGCCGCGAAAGTCATTATGGAAAGCCGCGACAAGAGCAAACAACTTGATGAGGTATTTAGCAAAATTAAGCAATGGTTAGACAAATGGGAAGAATGGGCGAAACTAGCTCTCAAAGAATGGGCGAAACAACACCTCAAAGGTTGGGAGCAACAAACTCCAGAACAATGGGCTAAGGAAGCCCAAAAAAGTAACTCAGAACCCATTGGTACTAAACCAGAAGATTTAGCCAAACTTTTGAGATTTACCGCTTTTTGGGTCGATAAGCGGGTGGAACGGTTCAAATGGAATGAAAAAGATAAAAGCCAAAGAATAAGATTAAGCCTTTTATCTTTCTTTTTACTTTTCACTTTTTACTTATGAAGTATGCACTGGTATACAATTACTCCACTGGATGTTTTACTATTTCGAGATTGCAAACCTTTTAGCCCTGGTGAAGGTTCGTGGGCGAAGGGATTGTTTCCACCAATGCCAATTACAGTATTTCAGGCTTTGCGATCGCTTCTACCCAAAAGCAGCAATCAAGCCGAACGGACTCAACGCCATTTAAGTTTTCTTGGCCCCTTTTTATTAGATAGCAACCATACCCTTTGGTTACCCACACCCAAAGATTTAGTTTGTTTATATCCCCCTGGTGAAAACCGCAAAACTGCCACAGATAACTGGAGCGAAATTCAACGTCTACAACCCGTTGACCGCCAATATGGGGCGTGGAAGCACTTGGTGTTTGATGGAGAGCAAATCGAGCCACTGGTTCTAAATCAAAAATGGGATGGGACTATCAGCCCGCCCAAACCTTGGATCAAAGCTGAAGTACTATTTGATTACCTTGAAGGTCAAAAAAATAGCAATCATTGGTGTAAACAAGACTTTCACCGCAATCCTTGGAAAACGCAGGTATTACCCCACATCCAAATGCAACCTGACAAGCGACAAGTTAAAGATGCTGATGGCTACTTTACCGAAGTTGCAGTTCGCCTTGAAGATGGATGGTGTTTTGTAGCAGCGTTTAGCAGCGAGATTACAGAAAGTGTTGTGCGGTTAGGAGGTGAGGGACATCGGGCTTTGGTATCACCACTAAAAATGGAAGCAGATGACACATTGAAAACACAACTTGATTTTTTAGTCAACAGCGATAAGCGCGAAGCGCGCAACGCCAGAGGCGAACGCTCATCAACAGTACCAAACTTTGCCTATCTGCTGACCCCTGGACTAGCGGTATTTGCAGAAACACGCTACAGCAGCTATCCCCAAGCTTGGAAGCAACAGCTAAAAGGCTGCGCGACAGATAAAGCTTTGCTGTGGGGTGGTGTATCGACACTGCGTAAACACACAGACGATAACAAAACAAGGGAGGAGTTTGCACTGTTACCGCAACGGGCGTTTGTTCCACCAGGAACGGTATACATTTTCAATGGTGAAATACCTACAAATCCGCAGTTATTACCCGAACAAGGTGGACGCTGGTTGGAGACTTTTAAACAGCTCAATTACGGAAAACTTTTATGGGGAAAAGGAACTTAATCAATGAGTGATTTTCGTACTGGATATCTTTACACACTTGCGCCAATTCATTGTGGTGGCGAAGGCGATTTAGGAAATATTTTAGATATTGTCCGCGAAGTACACACCGATTTTCCTTACATTCCAGGTTCTTCTTTACGAGGTAGCCTACGCTGGGATGTAAACTCTATTGATCCAGCCGCCGCAGATAAATTATTTGGTAAGGAATTAAGTGCAGATGGACAAATGGGGGTTCATCAAGTTTGGTTTGGTGATGCTAGACTACTTTGGGTGCCGATGCGGACAATGGCAATGAACGGCAATCGTAATGTGTTTACCTGGGTAAGCTGTCATTCCTTGATCCGCGACCATGCATTACTATCTAGACTACCAATCAGTGATTTTCCCAATCATCCTGTAGGTACTCAAACGGGTACTTATTACGTTGCTGACGCTCAATTACAAGTTTCTGCACTGACGAACGAACAAAAAGAAGCGATCGCACTAGCCGGAGATTGGCAGCGATCGCTTGCTGATGCAGTTAAGTCAACCTGGAATAATAATCGCATCGTCCTTGCTGATAGCGATTTTCAAACTTTAATGGAGCATTCACTGTGGACGCAGATTCGCAACAAAATTAACAAAGTTGGTGGTGAAGATGATGATGAAGATGATGATGAAGGTGGTGCAGAAATATTTTGGACTGATGTTTGCATTCCTAGAGATACTATTCTCTACTATCCTTGGGGTTACAAATTAAACAAAAATAATCCAGTAGCCCAACGCGAACATGATTGTTTGATGGATGTTGTTACAGGAGTATTTCAAATTGGTGGGCAAGCCAATGTCGGGCGAGGTTGGGTACAAGGCTGGGTGACAAATAATACTTTGCCCGGATTAAAAACAAGTCAACCTGTACCAGTGGAGGTGTAATCATGATTAAGCCAGAACAAATGAGCCTGACTGCTCATCAACATATTCAAAACTATCTTGAAAATAGCCCTAACCCTGCAATTAGCAAAGAAGAGTTAAACGCGATTTTAAGGCTATCTCAGCATTTGCGAGTTTTTGGTTTACTCTCAGCCGCAGCCTATGTCAACCAAACAAATGCCCAAGGAGGAATAGTGCGATCGCGTATTCTCCCCGTGTGGAAATCGCTGCTTGGTCAACTGATCAATTCACAAACACCACCTTCACCAGAAGAATTACGCGAGATGATTGTCCAAATGGCAAAGGATGAACCAGCAAAATATATGGTGACTTGGCGCAAGGCTATGATTCTATCCAATTATTGGAACTTTTGGGCAAGAGCCTATTGTGCATAATTCCTCTTTTGACTTTTGTGCAGACGCGAGGAACATCGCGTCTCTACTTTTACCTTTTTTTACTTACTTATATGTACACTGGACTGCAATTGGTTGATTTACTAGAAAAGCAACATCAACGTCGAGGAACATCAAATTTATTCAAGAAAGATACTTTTACTCTGCAATGGAGAAGTAAAGTTGGTTCATTTCCCCATCCTGATGTAGAAACAATGGTTTCTGCGGGAGAACCTTGTGGTGCTTGGTACGTTACTAATGGGCGACCAGAAGATAAACGCCAATTAGACGAAAATTTGGATCAAATGTCAGAACTTCCCCTCAATGGCTATATTCCTGGTTCTTCAATTCGGGGAATCGTGCGTGCGTGGGCAATGGAACGTCCCAGCATTCGTAACCAAATGTTGGATTTGCTGGGATGTCAACAAGGAAATGTGATTCAAGGGGGCAAAATTGAATTTTTAGATGCTTGGCCCCAGACAGCAACTAAACTTGTTCTAGATATAGTTAACCCACAGGAAAGCTTTCAAGTCTACCATGAGGGGCAAGGTAAACCACTTTCTGTTTATACTTTGGGAAATAGTGAAGATACTATTCCAGTAATAGTCGCAATTCGAGGGATTCCAGGGTTAGCTAGCCCCCAAGAAGTACAAACAGTTTGGGAATGGGTGCAACAAGCACTTAGTATTTATGGAGTTGGCAGTCGTACTTCTGCGGGATATGGTCAGATTAAACCACCTAGCGGTTTTCGAGCATCACCAGAATTGCGTCAAGCTGAAAATGGTTCCACCACTAAAACCTTTGAATTTAAACTCTACAGCCAAGGTTGTTCTGGTGCTGATCGCCAACAACAAGAGTTTCGTCCTTCCCATTGGCGTGGTTGGTTACGTTCTTGGATATTACGGTTCCTGTTAGGTGTCATGTCCAAAGATAACGCACAAAAAACCTTATGGGAACTAATGGGAACCATAGAACCACATACCCGCAAAGGTTGCGTAAAAATCCGCATGATTCCAGACCCAGAAATTTGGGGCGATCGCTCAATTAACGAACCCTACTTTTATGTTTGGGAGGGGAAATTACAAGTTACTGCACCAAGCGAAATTCTCAACAAAATTATTCTGCCAATTATTCGATTTGCAGTCAGTACAGGTGGTGTTGGTAGAGGTTGGCGACGACCATTACATATTTTTCATATGGAAAATAATAACAGAGCTGCAACGCGGGGAAGTCATTTAATCATGACGCACCAAGTTACTAATCCAAAAACTAAAAATCGAGAAACACAACCTTACAGATTCCGACCCAAGTCAGAAAATTGGACTTCTGCCTATGATAATTGGTTGACGGCTGTGCGATCGCGGTGGGCTGACAGAATCAACATTGATGCAAATCAGTTATTAGAGGCTGAGGTATTTTCTCCCCGTACTTGCGCTGTTTATGCTGTTCCCGGCCCCGAAGCTAATCCAATTGATGAGAATGATTTGGAGTGGCTGGAAACCAATGCGGTAGAAACTCGTGGAGAAGGTATGCACCTGATTTACGAACAAACTCCCCCACGCAATTACAAACGTAATCCAGATATTGGAGGCAATGCTGCCAATAAAAATCCTCATTGTTCATGGGCAAGTATTAAGCGAATTAATATATCTAGTCAAGAAATAGATGTAGATTGTCAAGAAATTGTTTGCTTATTTATGGGAGGAAAATCACCTCAGTCAAATCATATTCGCGCACAATTTCTTCAAGATTTGAACAGGATAGAAGGAAAAGTACATTTATTCGGTGTTTCTCCTTAAATTTTTCAGCTAATGGACATCGACCGAATTTAATCATACGTTACCCAATTGTAGAGCGGGTAATGGGCGGCGATCGCAACCCAACATAGATGGAAGAAACTTGCACTGTGAGGAAATCAAAAAGTACGATTTTATAAGCCTTTCAGCGCAAGTTTCTTAGAAGACGCGAAATTTCACGTCTCTACATTCTTTTTCACCAGAGGTCTATTAATTCGCCTCCACATTGTTAGTGGAGACTGAATAGAGAGCATTTCAAGGGTAGCGTGAAGAATGTTTCCATTAATTCGCCTCCACATTGTTAGTGGAGACTTGGGTGTCCTTAGATGTTGTTGAAGTAACGATAGGTTTCCATTAAGTCGCCTCCACATTGTTAGTGGAGACGTAGCACCGGGCAGTGCAGCCGCCATCTTGCCGGTTTCCATTAATTCGCCTCCACATTGTTAGTGGAGACTTTGGATATTTGCGGTGTGGGTTCAGGTACGCCGGTTTCCATTAATTCGCCTCCACATTGTTAGTGGAGACGTGGTGAAGATTGCGTCGTAAGTGCGCTCGTTTTCCGTTTCCATTAATTCGCCTCCACATTGTTAGTGGAGACTCTTCTGTGATTTTGTTGAGCCGCGCTTGGCAGCTAAAAGTTTCCATTAATTCGCCTCCACATTGTTAGTGGAGACCTTGTTTTTGCAACCCCAATTACTTAGCGATAGAGATACCGTTTCCATTAATTCGCCTCCACATTGTTAGTGGAGACTGCTGGGGTTTGAAAGCCTTGAAATAAAAGACTTACAGCGTCCATTTTCGCGAACCAGATCCAAAAGTACCGTTTCAGCCATCACCTGTCAAATTCCTTGGTGTGTAAAATTGCCCAGACATTAGTTGTGGTAAGGATTTCAGCATTTCCGCGAACCTCCTTTGGAGATAAAATCGCTCAAAGCTAGTACAGATAAGCTTTTGAGTCTTATATAACAAGCGTTCGATAAAAACAGCTAAGGGTTCGCGAAAAAATTTGGTGTTTAGTAACAAGCTAGCACTCTGATACATATTTTAGTCTATTTGCTGAATAAGGTTTTTTGGAAATGGGATGCGATCGCACTTTTGAATTGTCGGTAATTGGCTTCAAACAATTTTAAATTGTTTTCAAATAGGTTGAAAACTACAAAATTAATCCTGTTTCCATTAATTCAACTTCCGAAGAAATTTAAAGTCTTGTAATCCGTTTCTTTTTACTTTTCACTTGTCTGACAAATCCACGCACCCCAGTAAAAGGGATGCTCAAGCGGTGTATCTTCTTGTTGACAATCAATTTTTGTTTCTGGCAATAATTCCTTTACTCCCAAAAGTTCCTTCAAAACTTCCATACCCAAGGCAGATTCCCTTAATTCCTTTACAGTAATTTTACGTATATAATTCTGAGCATCTTGTAATGCTTCAGTATACCCCATTCCATCCTGTAAGTTATCAAAAAACCGATCCATCAATAGCGCCGTTGCTCTATCAGGCACTTTCCACAGACTCATTACCAGGGTTTTTGCACCAGCCACCGTAAAAGCTCGGCGCAATCCAAACACTCCTTCGCCAATTTTAATATCTCCTCTGGCAGTATCGCAGGCAGACAATACAGTCAATTCGTTCGCCCACAAGTCCAAGCTGGCGATCTCCTGAGCAAAAACAAAGCCTTTACCTGCTTTTTGAGGTAGAGTACCGTTCTTTAACCAAGTATTAGCACCCGCAAGAGCAAGTCCAGAACGCATCATGGGGTTAGTCGATTTTAGATTTTGGATGATGGATTTTGGATTAATAGGATATTGGGTGGGTGGTTGCTGCGGCGAGTCGGGTAAGAACAAACCGTGAGTAGCGATGAGCATAACTTTGGCACACTTACTACTGATTAGGCGAGTTGAGAGTGCTTCTGCTCCCACATATAACCGCGCATCTGGTAGCTTTTTAGCAACACTTTCACCAAGAAACCTTGTACCAGGAGCGCGAGATAAAGCCTCACCATCAAGAGTATCGATAAATTCTTCTCCCCCTTGTCCCCCTTGTCCCTCTAACCCGACTTCGCCAATCCTCTGCTCACTAACCAAATCAAAATCTGGATCAGCCATAATTATAGGTGCATCCGCAGCGCGCGTTGTCTGAACTTGAGAGCGAAGAATATCCCGCCCGACACCTAAATACGAGATGGTATATTCATCCATGAGCAGATGTGTACCCGTTTCATCAGTTGGTAATATCTGAAACGGTAGCAAGTTCAGGTTCCCATCTGGTGCAAGTATCAGATGTTTGTAACCTTGTACTAGTTCACGGATTGGAGCAAAAAGTGCTTGACTTAGTTGAATAGCTAGTGTTGGATCGTATTGTTTAATTTTTAATTTAGGCGTAGTAGAAACTTTTCCCCAAGCTAAGGTTTCCTTAGTTGGGTTACAAGCAAGCGATCGCAATCCTGAAATTAGCTCATCAATAACTTCGGCTTCTCCTAAATCGATCATCTGCACTGCATCAGGCTGCTGGGCTGGTAAAATAAATGCCAAATAACGAGCAGGATGCCATTGTATTTGTTCTCTAGCTGGGACTGCATGAAAATCGTAGACATCGAAACGCACAAATTCAACTAAAATCGAGTTAGTTGGTAATGCCTCAGCCACCGCAAATCGATCAGGAAGTTTCTTTGTTAATTGAATTTCTGGTACTTGAGACGCTAGTTGTTTTTGTAAGTGGTTATATCTAGCCTCCAGTTGTGCTAACTCTTGCTGATAATTCGTGAAATCATTGATTTGAGGCGTAGAAAAAGTCAACTTGACCAACTGTGCATTCAAATCACTCAATTGACGAAACTGTTCTTGGAGATGGGGATAGCGATCGCTCGCTAAAGCTTCATTTTGAGCAGCTAATGACGCAGATGTTAAGGCTTTGCGTTTGAGGACAAAATCTAACGCTTGTTGCAACGCATATTTTGAATTGGGAAGATGTTTGTAAATTAGAGAGAGAAATAAATCGAAATTACCTCTGATTTTTTCAATCCAAGCTATCCGGTCATTTTCAGAACTAAAAGCAAATACATTACTAATTAGCTTATCATTAATTTCGCTAGCTTGAAGGCGACATGACAAAGCATCATCAAAACGTTGAGTAGCAGCTAATAAAGTTGCTAAATTATTTAAACTAAATGCTACATCTGGATGATGATCTCCCAACAGAGACTTCCTCATCAATAAGGCTGCTGTGTAATATTCTTCAGCTTCAAGGTAGCGTCCACCAGATAAGTATATTTCTGCTAAGTTATTTAAAGTGTTAGCAATATCTGGATGTTCTTGACCTAATAAAGATTTCCTGATATCTAATACTTCTAAATGCATTTTTTCCGCTTGGTCATAGCGCCCCAGACTGCCATAAATTGTAGCCAAATTATTCATCGTACTAGCTACTTGTGGATGTTTATTACCGAACTGATTTTTGACAATTAACAATACTTTTAAAAATAACTGCTCTGCTTGCGAATATTTAAATTGAGCATCGTATAATACTCCTAAATTATTGAGATACGCTGCCACATCAGGATGCATTTCTCCTAGTAAGCGTTTACTCAACAAATACGCTTCATGGTAAATCTCTTCGGCTTGGGAATACCGCCCTTGTAAACGATAAATTTCTGCGATTCTATTCAAACTGTCTGCAATATCAGGATGTTCTTGTCCAAATAAATTCTTTCTAATTGCTAAAGCTTCTAAATATTTTTGTTCAGCATCCGAAAAACGTCCTTGCTCTTTATAAAGTCCACCCAAATGATTTAAATTATCAGCAACACTAGGATGATTTTTACCATATATATTTTTGTAAAGCAACAATGCTGACAAATATTTTTCTTCGGCTGCTTGGTAGCGTCCTTGATAGGCGTAGAGAACTGCGAGATTATGTAAACTGAGGGCAATATCGGGATGTTTGGGAGTTAAGGAGCTTTTTCTGATAGAATACGCTTCTACATACACTTGCTCCGCTTCCACATAACGTCCTTCTAGAAGATAGATATCTCCCAAATTACTCAAACTCTGTGCAACTTCTAAATTCTCGTCTCCAAATAATTTCTTTCGCATTGCCAAGGCTGTTAAATGCATGTTTTCTGCATCTGCATAACGCCCTTGATCATTATAAGTATTAGCAAGATTATTTAAGGTAATTGCTACATAAGGATGTTGCTCACCAAGACATTTTTTAGATAGTTCCAATGCTTGGGAATAATTTTCTTCAGCTTGAGAGTAAAGTCCTTGGGAGTGATACAATGCTGCTAAATTATTTAAGCTGACAGCAATATACCAATGTTCATCGCCCAGCAATTCTTTTCGCATTGCTAATGCTGCCAAATGCATTTTCTCAGCATCAGCATAACGTGCTTGATTTTCGTAAAGTACTGCAAGATTATCCAAACTTTGAGCAATATCAGCATGGGAATCTCCCAATAACCGCTTTCGCATATCTAGTGCTTCTAGATGCATCTTTTCTGCATCTTTAAAGCGTCCTTGTTCTCGATAAACTTCGCCAATGTTATTTAAATAATTGGCAATTTGCTCGTGTTCATCACCTAAATTAAGTTTAAAAATATCTAAAGCTGCAAACAAGTAAGTTTCTGCTTGAGAATATAGTCCTTGAGCAACATAAAATGCTGCAAGATTATTCAAAGCTTGGGCAATATCTGGGTGTGAATCTCCTAATAATTCTTTTCGCAAGTTTAAGGCTTCGATATATAAGGGTTTCGCTTGCGAAAAATATCCTAACATTCGATATAATTCTGCAAGATTATTTAAACTATCTGCAAAAGTTTTATGTTTATATAGATTTTTGCGTCCTATTTTTATAGCTTCTTGTGCAACAATTATCGCTTGTTCAAATTTGCCTTGTCCAGCAAGTTGCACTACTTCTCGATTAAGTTGATCTATTTTTTCTAGAATTTCTTTCATCTGCTGATTCCAGATATTTCTAAGTAGAAAGACTCTATTAAATCAAAGCTCGTAGTAAGGGCTTTAGCCCTCTAAATCCTTGTCCAGAGCGATAAATCTTGGAGCAATTTCTTTTAGACAATACGGTTCAGTCAAGCTTTAGCCCTCTAAACCCTTGTCCAGAGCGATAAATCGCTCACTACGAACACAAGTTTTATCTTATCTTTTTACTTTTTAATTTGCAGTAATCATGTAATCTGTATATAAAACCTGACATTCTTCACTTTCATTTACAAATTCTAGTAATTGTCCCAAATGACTTTCTTCTAATTGCAAAGGTTCGTCACTTCCTTGGGGTAGCCAATCAAGACTAGGCGCATCTTTGGTAATTACTGCTAAAATATGCTCTTTACCAGCATTGCCTTCAATTGGGAAAGATGTCATCGGTGAACCCTCTTGAGGCACAATAGTTTTACCAGTATCTAGCTGTGGTTGAGAAGCGAAACAGGAAGGACAAAAACACCAAACTTGTCCAGATGTATCTTTTTGTATAAGTAATAAATATCCGGAGCTTTCAAGATTGACTTCAAAGCGAATATGATTCCCTAAAGATACAGACTTTGCATAAGAACTATTCTCTTGCCAACCCCAACCGAGGGTTTCTTCTTTTACTAGCACTAAACCCATTTTTTCAGTAGGGGAACCTAGCGTTTGAAGTTGTTGCCAAAGTTCTTCAACAGATGTAAGAAGTGTTTTTTGATTTTCCTTTTCTTCTGAAATATCTGAATTAGATGATGCAGCTATATCTTGCCAGTCTAAATCAAGAATAGTACAGATTTCGGTAAAAATATTATAACTAATAGGTATACCGTTGAAGAATTTACTAATAGTTGCCCAAGACGCAACACCAACATCATCAGCTAGGGCTTGTTGAGTCAGATTCTTACGCATCAAGGCATTTTTAGCCCTTTCGATACCTTTAAGTGATGCAACTAGCGTCCGCTTTGGCATAGTCAAAAGTCAAAAGTCAAAAGTTAAAAGGTAAAAGAAAAATCAAAAGGTAAATAATTCTTGGTTTAAGTTATATACAAAGTTATATACCCTTTACGAGAACTTATATAGGTACTTATATACCACCTTGCGACAATCAAATTAAGCCAAAAGTAAAAAGTTAAAAGAGAAATTTATTTCTTTTAACTTAATCTTTTGCCTTTTAACTTCTAACTTTTTACTTTATACCATGTTCACCCTCGAACAACTGCTTTTTGCGTGGGTTCAAGTCCGTGCGGGAAGTCGCAGTGCTGGTGTGGATGGAATTACTGTTGACTTGTTTGCAGCTTCTGCTGATCAACAGTTACGGATCATTTTACGTCAGCTACAACAAAAATCTTACCGCGCTAGTCCTGCAAAAGGGTTTTATTTGACTAAGAAAAGTGGTGGTAAGCGTCTCATTGGTATTTCGACGGTGCGCGATCGAATCGTCCAGCGCTTACTACTGGAGGAATTGTACTTACCTCTGGAGGACACATTTGTTGATTGTAGCTATGCATATCGTCCTGGATGCAATATTCAACAGGCAGTTCAGCGTTTATTTTCTTACTACCAGTATCGTCCAACTTGGATCATCAAAGCTGATATCGCTCAGTTTTTTGACAACTTGTCTTGGGCTTTACTATTCACTGGGTTAGAAACATTGCACCTGGAAGCAATAGTACTGGAATTGCTAGAACAACAAATCAAGTCTGGAATTGTGCTTGGCGGTAAGTACATCAATTTTGGTAAAGGCGTGTTGCAAGGAGGGATACTGTCGGGAGCATTAGCAAATTTATACTTGACTGCTTTTGACAGAAAGTGCCTCAGTCACGGGATTAATTTAGTGCGATACGGTGATGATTTTGCTATTGCTTGTAGCAGTTGGACAGAAGCAAACCGTATTCTCGACAAAATCACAACTTGGTTAGGGGGACTTTATCTCACCCTCCAACCTGAAAAAACGCAAGTTTTTGCACCTCATGAAGAGTTTACGTTTCTTGGCTACCGCTTTGCCAATGGAAAAGTTTACGCACCTCCGACTCCAGAACCTAGACGTGAGGGGGAATGGTTAGTTAATGCTTCGGGTACACCCTACTTTCGCCCCAAAGAACGACCACTAAAATTTGTTTCCCGTCCACCAAAAGCTTGTGACATTAGCAAGCCGATTAATTTTCCCCGCGCACCCATATCTCATCTTTGGCAGGAATTTATGACAACATTATACGTAACTGATCAAGGTGCTTATTTAAGTCTCAAAAATCAACAATTTCAGGTCTTTTATCAAGGTCAATTACGGGTAAAAGTTCCCATCGTACGAGTCACAAATATTGTGTTGTTTGGTTGTTGTAATGTCTCGCATGGTGCGGTGAGTATGGCGCTGCGGCGACGCATTCCAATCATGTATTTGTCACAGAAGGGAAGATATTTTGGACGCTTAGAGACCGAAGGACAAGCGAAAGTAGAATATTTAGCGCGTCAAGTAGAGTGTTCGCGCGATCATAAGTTTACCAGACAACAAGCAGAAGCGATCGTCTGGGCGAAGTTACATAACTCTCGAAATTTGTTGATGCGCTTAAACCGTCGTCGTAATTCATTTGAAGTAGATGGGACTGTTGTTGTAGAAGCGATTAAAGATTTAGAAGTTTTGATGGACAAGTTATTTTTTGCTGAAAGTATGGATGCGCTGCGGGGATATGAAGGGAAAGCTGCTACCATATATTTTCAAGCACTGGGAACTTTATTCAGTGGACCATTTAAATTTGAAAAGCGTACCAAGCGTCCACCGACTGACCCAATTAATAGTATGCTGAGTTTGGGTTACACCCTGTTAAGCCAAAATGTTTATTCTTTTGTGCAAACTATGGGGTTACATACTCATTTTGGTAACTTACATGTTCCCAGAGATAATCATCCAGCTTTGGTTTCTGATTTAGTGGAAGAATGGAGAGCGCAATTAGTTGATTCTCTGGTTGCTTATCTGGTGAACTCTCAAATTTTTGCGATTGATGATTTCACTCCCCCAGACGAACGTCAAGGAGTATACTTTCAGCCTCATGCACTCAAGAAATTTCTCAAGCAATGGGAGGAAAAGTTACAATCAGAAGTTACACACACTCACACTGGACAAAAAGTGGCATACCGTCGCTGCATCGAGCTGCAAGTCAGAGAATACATCGCTTGTTTGATGGGTGAGGTGAAAGTGTATCGCCCGATGATTTGGAAAATGTAAAGAAATGTAAATTTGCGGGGGGTAGGCAATGGCTGAAATACTGATTCTCTCGTTACCCCCCGCAAATCGCTTTCTGGATAAGGGTTTGAGGTGTATTAGCTGACAGCTTTTTCTCAATAAATTACGCTTGTTGACAGGTAGGATTGACCCCCCGCAAATTTGGGTGTATATAGTTTAGTCAGGGTAAGGTTTTCAAGAGCCAAGCCTTTAAACTTCTTCGGAAGTTGAATTAATGGAAACTTACCACCTGCTTCTTTCAAAGCGCGGCGTACCATAAAATCTTTAAACTTCTTCGGAAGTTGAATTAATGGAAACTGTACAAACTCTTCAATTTCATACCAATCAATGCAAGCGCTTTAAACTTCTTCGGAAGTTGAATTAATGGAAACGATTCAGCTTTTCTGGCGATATGTCGCAGAAATCCTGACTTTAAACTTCTTCGGAAGTTGAATTAATGGAAACTTTCATAAATACATGACACACAGACAGCAAATACGCGCTTTAAACTTCTTCGGAAGTTGAATTAATGGAAACTTGGACGACCATTTGAGTGTCGTCATGTATCTGCTCTGCTTTAAACTTCTTCGGAAGTTGAATTAATGGAAACAGCTTGCTCTAAAGTTTTAGTATCTACGATGTCGAACTTTAAACTTCTTCGGAAGTTGAATTAATGGAAACTTGCAAATAAGCTCTTGATCAGATGTCTGAATATGACTTTAAACTTCTTCGGAAGTTGAATTAATGGAAACTTTGTTCGGAGCATTAGCAGAACTAAACAATATGTTTGATCTTTAAACTTCTTCGGAAGTTGAATTAATGGAAACCTTTAAAGCTTGAGCGGCTTTCTTAAGAGTATTAAATCGGCTTTAAACTTCTTCGGAAGTTGAATTAATGGAAACTGCTTGCAGGATGGGGCAAGGTTTGAGCGTTGTAAAGTCCTTTAAACTTCTTCGGAAGTTGAATTAATGGAAACCTTCTATTATTAGAGTGAATTTCCTGTTGGAAAAAAACTTTAAACTTCTTCGGAAGTTGAATTAATGGAAACCTGAAAAACTTAATTTTGCCGCCCAAGCTAACAGTACTTTAAACTTCTTCGGAAGTTGAATTAATAGAAATCTTTGAAAAATATCTTTTCAAAGATTTTGAGACCACAAAAAATTGAGTAAAAAGAGTCGGAGAATTTAACTCCGGCTTTTTTATTTTCTAAGTTATATACTCAGCAAAAATTATATACAAACTTATATATACAGACTTCTTAGTTATACACGAGGATATATACCCCTTTGAGAAGATATAAATAAGGCAAAAGTTTAAAGATAAAACATCAATTTTTCTTTTGCCCTTTACCTTTTAACTTTTTACTTAACTATGTCCACAATTTACATCACCGAGCAAGATGCGATGCTCAAAATCCAACACCATTACTTAAAGGTGTTTCATCAACAAAAACAATGCATCAGTATTCGGATTAGTAACGTCAGTCAAATCATCATCTTTGGTAACATACCTCTACCAAGGGAAGTTATAAAAACCGTGCTTGCTCATCAAATTCCTGTCTTATATTTAACCCAAGATAGCGAATATATAGGTCGGTTAGAAAATACATCTCAACAACCAGCTAAATATCTAATCCACCAACGCCGACGCGCACGAGATGTAGAATTTAATCGCGCTACAGCAGAAAGTATTATTTGGGCAAAACTGCACAATCAAAATATCTTTTTGCAAAGTTGGACTCGCCATCACACAAGTCTCGCAACTCAACGTGCATCAAATTACTTGATGCTGCTGATGGATAACTTAGCATTAGCAACATCCCTTGACGAACTGCGCCAATACAGCCAAGAAGCTGATAATGTCTACTATTGCGCCATTGCTTCCCTACTCAACTTCTACAACGGATGTCCGCAGACAACAGCAAAGCGAATTCGCAGATTTTTAAACCTGGGAAATCAGCTGCTACATCAATATATTTACACCCTTGTCAATACCGCTGGACTACACCCCGATTACGCAATCTTACACCATGACACAGATCACGAACTTCCCTTAGTATGGGACTTTCTGGCAGAATTTCACGCGCCTATCGTCGATGATTTGGTGTTAAATTTTGCGCGTAATCTTTCTAATTCTCATTCTAATGGCAATGGTAACGGTAAAACCCAGCCGCGAACCCTCCTTCAACGCTTCCTTCAACATTGGGAAGCAAAGCTACGAACCTTTGTACTACATCCCTACGCTGGAGAAGTAAGTTACCGCCAGTGTATTGACTTGCAGGTACGTGAATATCTCGCCTGTTTGCTAGGCGATATCGAATACTACCGCCCCTTAGCATTGAAATTTCACCCCCAAGATTCCAGTTTCACCAACATTGCTGAAACCCACAAACCAGCATTAACCTTGGTGAAGAAATGATGTTTTATCTTGTTTGCTACGACATTGTTAGCGACACCCGTCGCAACAAAGTGTCGAAACTTCTGGAAGCTTATGGGTTGCGAGTGCAAAAGTCTGTCTTTGAATGCGTACTAGACGAAAAGCAGTACCAAATTCTATCTAAATATCTGATGCGACTCGTCAACAAACGCGAAGACCAAGTAAGATTCTATCCCATGTCTGCACATAACCGTTGCAAAATCGCAGTTTTGGGTACGCAACCTGAATTTGTAGTAGACGACGCAGCATTTATCGTCTAGTTACCGCGATTTAACAAAGTTTTTACCACATTAAATCATAACCAAATGAACGCTTGGGAAAAAGCACGCGCTCCACCGCTTGCTGTGCAAACATCTCTACGCTTTCGGTCAAGTTTGGATATTCGGAAACTACTGGATGCAAATTCAAACTATCAAGTTCCGTTTAGTTTTCACTGATAAGGTTCAAAAACAACTTGATGAATTACCTGCTTTAGACCGCAAGCAATACGACAAAGCTTTTGAATGTTTCGCCAATAATGGCCCGTCTTATCGTAGTTTGAGAACCCATCGATATCGCTGCAAAGATGGTGATATTTGGACTTCTTCTGCATCTATGGCGAAACGATTTTACTGGCGTTACAGTTCGTCACAAAGTATTGAGGTGACAAATATAGACTCGCACTAATTAAGTCAAAAGTCATAGACGCGCAAGCGGCTTCCCGAAGGGTAAGTCAAAAGTCAAAAGTCAAAAGAACATTCTTTATCCAAATAACTTTTGGCTTTTTACCTTTCTGTTTGTTTTGCTTTTTATCCTTTCACTTTTACTCAAGATATATGCCCAAACCTCGTCCATTAGAAACGCGAGAATTACGGCTAATTTCACTCTACAGCAATTGGGAATTCGGTATGACACCAACACAATTTTATGCCAAATGGGCTGTCAGTTACGAACAAATTGCCCTAATCTGTTCCCGTTCTGATTCCACTGTCAGGGGTTGGTTTAGAACTGGTCGCAATCAACGTAACCCTACACGTAGTGATTTGCTGCATCTAGCATTGATGGATTTCTTGCTTGAACATTTTGAGGAGATTCCTGAACAGATTTTGTACTTGTTGTGTTTTCCTAATTTTAAGCAATGATTTAATCACTCACAAAATGTTGTTGCTGTCAATAGCAGTCAGACCTGTCTTAGCAAATGCATCTCAATTAGTGTGATTGTAGGCAATTTCAAAGTGTATTCAAAGGGTGACTTCCAATGTCTGAGAAGGTTGTAGTGACTTATTCTGAGCAATTGCATCCGTGGTGTATTATTCGTGTTCTTCCTGATAACCAACATCAGATAGTTGCACGGTTTCGCCGTCAAAACGAAGCTACTGCTTATTTACAAGTACTGCATAACTCTGCTAAAACTGCAAAATTTTTGCTGATTTTTGAAGTGCAAGAACTGCGGAAAACACCCGATGATCATACTTTGAGTTGACTGACTTCACAAGAAGTCGAATTAATGGAAACACTTGCACATTTATTGAGTTAAAAGTTAAAAAGTTAAAAGTAAAAAGAAATTAACATCTGATTGCTTTTAACTTTTTACTTCTTTGTAAATAGTGCGGAGTATGGCGTAATTACACGGCGGTTGTGAACTATGGAGAGCATCTAGTCTCATTTGAGGGTTACGGCTCAAACCTATTTTGCACCGCCGTACTAGCCGACCAGGTATGATGCCCGTTACATTTTCAGCTTCGATTAAGTACACCCAACCAGGAATATTATCATTGCGTTGTGTCCATGCCATAATTTCTTAACTAAAATTCCGCTCTAACCAATCAATAAAATCTGAGACTACTTTGCGATCGCCACTCCGCGAAACTCCAAAAACTTTCTCATATGCCAGCGTCTTATAAACACTTCCATCTGGCTTTTTGGGCAACTCCATCCACAATTGGACATATGCCTCATATGAGAGATTTTGGAATTTTTTCGGCAGGTTGGACGCATCTTTAAAAACGTCCAATCCCTTATCCTGTAATCTGTCCGGCGTTGGATATGATTGGACAATTCTGCTGGATTCCGTCCAATTGGACATGTCGTTGGACGCGGTTTTGGACATAGGTGGACAAACCAATTGTTTATCCCACTGGTAATAGTTTGGTGGCGGTAGAGTCCCAAAAAACGCTTCTCCTTGGGTGGGACAATACAAAGCGGTGTATTTTAGCTCTGGATTGCTTTTCAGCGCCTTCTGAAGTAAGTTAGTGTTTTTAGAAATTAACTCTGCATCAACATCACGAACCTTGTATTTTTGGCAACTCCTAATGCTGTCGCCAAAACTGATGTAAGCACAATTGGCCAAATCATTGACCATCATCCCAAAACTACCTGGCTGGAGATTTTGACCAGCAATCAAAGATTTCACCCTGAGACTTCGCCCCGTCTGCCAGATGAACAATAGCAACTTCTTAGCAAACTGCTGCTTGTAATTGCCTAGCTCTATCCTCATGAACTGATTGAAGTATTCTAATCTTTCCCCTGACAAAGTGTTTGCAAAGCGCTCTAGGACATTCTCTAAATCTGCTTCGTTTATAGATTTCCATCTGGTGAATATTAGGTTGATTTCATCTATGAAAAACAATATCGGGTCAAAATCTTTTATCTCCTCTCCTTTTAAAAACGCTTGTTCATTGATGTGGATGCGGTATTGAATCTCTAGCGCTGCTTCGAGTAACCCAAAAACAGAATTCGGAACACCTAGCCAATTAACATGAGGGAATATTTTGGCTGTGTCTACATCTATTTTGGGAATCGTAGTCCTAATGGTTGGTGTACCACCCAACTCTTGAATCATGCCGCCGATGATATTTGAAATTGCGGTTGATTTCCCACCTCCTGTTTCTGCCCACATGCCTACGTGATAGGCATTTTTTACAAATTCAATCAGTGATTCTGGAGGTTTGATAAATTTTTGAACATCATTGATCACTTCCTCCTCTACCGTTTTTTGTGGCTTCTTAGATAACAGCAGGTATGCTTTCATTAGTCCAGCTTCTGCATCCCACTTAAATGTGATTGGCGCTAGAGTGTGGCTCAGTTGCTGCAACTTCTTGTTCTCGAATTCCAGTTGCTGGAGCGGTTTTGTTATTTTCTCTACTATTTCCTTAAGCTGCTGGTTGCCACACTCTGAGTGATGCTTTGTTAATAGGTGAGCGGTTGCTGCGATCGCACTACTACTCAATGCCACATTTAGAACCAGCTCTTTAGCTGAAGAGTCTGCGCGAAAATAACTTATTAAGGCAACACTACAGATTAACCCACTTGCAACGGTAATTAATTTACTGTTTGCAAAGTTAATATTATTCATCGTTTTAAACCTCTAGTAACTTAGCTTCTAATTCCTGACGCTTAATCTCTGCATCCCTAACTGCCCCTTCTACTTCCAGACGCAATCCTTGATTCTTTGCTTGTTGACGTTCAAATTTTAGATTCCACTCCAAGCGAATCCCCTCTGTTAAATTAACCGTTCCTTGCGTTGCTATTATTTGTTGAGTTAACAGTTCTTCTGTCTGTTCTAGCTTGCTTTGTTTGCTGCGATAGTTAGTATCTGCGATTTGATTTTCTATTATCTTGCTTCCTACTTCAATCCCTGCTGTGTGGAAACCAACTACATCACCTATTAACCGACAGTTTTCTGTTGCTAGTTGAACTACTTTTCTACCTTGCTTAATCTTTTCTAACCGCACATCCAAAGCGTTGTTTTGGCGCTGGATCGTGAGCTTATGTCGGTTAGCTTCTGCTGCGGTCATCTCTGGTATCGATGCATCCGCTGCGTAAGGGTCAGATCCCATTAGCTCTTTTGGAGAAATATCGGCTATACCAAATCCTTGTGCTATTTGTTCGGCTTTGGCAAACGAATCATCAGAGCTTGAGGTTACTAATTCACTCCCGCCATCGAATGCTCGACGTACTGCTTTAAAGTTATTAGATACAGCATTAACACCATTGGAGACTGATTGAGCAGTGCTGGCTACATTTTTAACTGCGCTATTAGCTGCTTCAACTGTATTTTGAGCCGCTTCCAGCGGGTTTGAGAATCGTTCCTTGATTCTCTGTCTGGCTACTCTATCTGCTTGTGCTGCCGCTTTACTTCCATCTGGATCTGTAATCGGGTTCTTTTTAGTTGCCATAATTCTCTTAAGTTTGTTAACTATAAAGGGGCTTAATTGCCCCTGTTTACTTAATCGGATATCATCTGGATGCATTCGTGACGCCTGCCTCCACCCGGAGAACATTTCTCAGATGCCTGTACGATTACCCCGTAGAGAAATAAAGCAGCACAAAGAAGAGTTAAAAGAACTGGGAAGTACTGATGCTTGTAAATTTGAGTAATAATCTTCATAGATTCATTCCTGTGGAAACGGGTGGATTGGTGCGATCGCATTTGATTGGAACCCAGTGCGATCACGCTAAAAACTTCTACTATTTTCACGACACAAAGCCCTCTAGCTGAGTGATATCGATTGATCTAATTACCTGCTGTGTTTGAGATGCGGACTCCCAAACCTTGTCCAACACTGCTTTTTGAGATAGCTCGATACTTACCCGTGTGTTGGGGCAACGGTCTGCAAACTTCCAAAATACATACTTGGGATACGCACCGGATATTTTGTGGCTATACCTCCAATCACCTGATTTACTTTGAATGCGGTAGAGAGTGTTTTTAGTTAGCTCTGTGGTGTCAAACATGTTTCTTCCCAAATAATTTTTTAGCTTTAGCTTGTTCCTTAAATCGGTCTGGACTTAGCCAAAAATCATCCTCATCTATCAATGATTTTGCGGCTGTTAACGCATCATTAGTACTGGTAAATCCTCCCTCTGAATCATCTAAATCTTCACCCCTAACGTAGTAGGCATAGGTACTTGTAGGTTTAGTGATTTCAATTTTGTAGCCACTGTAGGTAGTTTCAAATGGTTGATTTTTAGTTACTTTCATGAGTGAGCTTAGAAACGTTTCTCTCTACACTAAATCGTGACAATCTAATCTCAACTTTTCTGCCATTAACGTATTGCCAAAAGATATATCTAGGATGTCCCAATTCAATATTCATTCGACTAAATACGCAAGTTTGCTCAAAGCCAGTAATTTTGTAATGGTGTCCTGGCTCAAAATTGAGTGGTTTCATTAAATTTTCTCCTGCATCAATTCATCTTTTCGCCTGAAGTGTCGCTATTACACCTATTTGCTCAAATCCAACGCTTTAACTTCTTGGGTAACTCTGCGTTGTACTGCTTCCCGACTAAGAGCAAGGTTAACTCTGCGCTTAGAATTATTTACCGCAAAACGCCAGAATATGTATTTATTGCCTCTAACTCCCTGATTGTAACTACTGTAGTGCCACTCTCCGTTCTCGCCATTGATCTGGTATATGCTTTCCGTGTTCAAAGTTTTGTAATCAAACATTTGCACCAGGCTCCTGTTGTTATTACTAGAACAGCTCTAATTCAAGAACAAATTCATCAAGGCTAGCTAGCGATACTTCCTGTTCAATTCCTGACTTTAACTTTATGAAGAAGTTTTCACCCGTCATATCTTCTTTGAAGTCAAGAATTATTCCTTGTTTTTTTAGTTTAGAAAGCTTTTTTACAGCAGGAGGCATCAACGAAAGAAAACGCTGTTTCTCTTGTTCAAATAGAAGATTCCAGGCAGCTTGTTTATGTTCGTATCCGTAAGTTAGCAGTGCCGTTCTAATTTCTGCCCAGTCCGATGCATTGCGAAAAACCTTTGCAATTTCTTCTACAGGATTAGTGGGGATTTCTTTGTGATCAATAGTATTGATTTCTACTTCTGATTCACTTAAATAGTCTTTACCCCCAGGAATGAACACAAGGCGATTTTCTTGCGACATTGCCTGCTCGTCTATCCAAACTTTCCAATGCCAACTCATCTTGAGTAGTTCATTCAGGCTAGCCTCAGCTTGTATAGAATTGACATTCCACAGAGCTTTTACATTCCGAGCCTTCATCAATATCTGGGAGTGAGGGCTTCTACCATCACTCAAGTCCGACTCTATAGACTCAGGAGTAATCTTCTTTATATGGGCATAAGCTACAGCTACAGGGTTTTGTAGTCCGCAGTCTACCAGGGCTTGATCAACAGTGACATCGTAGATACGTCCTGCCATCATTGAGTCGTGTTCCTCATCAGCCCAAACGACAGTATCACCAAGGGATAACCCCCATTGCTGGAGTGCTACTTCTTCAGCTGTGATGAATTGCTCTAGTTCATCTTGTTCGGCTCCTACTATTGCAATTGCCTCAGAGGGCGTTTGCCCGTCTGGAACTTCCCCCATGCTTAGATCATCCTGGGATTGAGCCTCTTCGGGGTTAACTAATGCGATCGCTCCTTGCAAGGATTCGTTAACATCTGCTACTCGTGCTTCTGATCGAGACTCTATCAAAATTGGTAAGCTGGCTTTTTCTTCAAGGGAGCTATTTTCAGAACAAGGAGCGATCGCCCCTGGTGAGACTGAGCTAACCGCAACTACATCCGCTAAGTCTTTGCCTTCTGCCCAAACCAGTCTCCCTTCGGCAAAGGCTTGATAGTAATCAAGTGCCTTATCTACTGCCCCAGAAAGGCTAATTCCTTCTGATGAGGCGATTTTTTCTACCCGTGCTTGAGTTTCTTGGTTATGAATCGCGCTCGTTATGGACGATTGCTTCTTGTTCTCCCGTTTTTTGGTTGGGAACATCTGTTTTTTGAGTCCATCCACCAACTCTTGGGTCAGTTCCCCACCGCATTGTCCCCTCCAGGATGAGGCGGGCTTTGAGGTCTTGGCGTTTAGTACTGTTGGCATGTCGCAGGGTATATTTAAGCCCGCCTCATCCTGGTACGTGGAAGACCCTCGACCGTCCAACATCTCTGACCAAAGCTCTTTGTAGCGTGGTGTCAACAGCGAGAACATCATCAAACCGAGCTTGGCTAAGTCTTCTGGCACAAAGTGATCGCTCACCTTAGCTAACTTGATAAACTTTGTCGCCTCGCGACGAATCATCCCGTACTCAGCAAGCAGAGCTTTGAATGCTTTAGGCTTCATCGTTTCTTGCTGGTGTTTCAACCAACGAGCGAATTTGATATAGGCGGTTGTTCCGCTTTCAAAGAGTGAAAACCCTTCAGAGGCTAGAGATTGTTGGGGAATTGTGGAAACTGCCAAGACCATATTTGTGGCTCCCAAGACTTGATGATTGGACTATTGACCAACTTATTTTTGCTTAACCCCTTAGTGCTGCGCTAAATACTCCAGCGCCCGAAATCGCAAACTAACTAGCTGGTCATAAAAGGGGTTTAGATGGCATAGCGCGGGGATATGAATTGTATATCCAGATACCTGAATGCTGCGTTCAAACGGACAAGATGCTGGAATCAACCAGCATAAAATTTTTGCACTTGCTGGGTTTGCAACTTTTGTTTCATCTAGTTTTCGCCGTAATTGCCGTATCATAATCCTCCATGCTCCCTATTGATTCTGGTATGTGGAAGACCCTCGTGACTAACCAACACACCATTTTTTTTTTCAACACCAGCGATCGCCTTCAGGATGTATGCGATCACTGTGTGTTTCTACTTCTTTACAAACGCCAACACACCGCCACCAATTGCCATTGATGCACCCATACCCAACAACATAGGATTTAGATTTTTGTAGTTGCTAGAGAGGTAGTAACTGCCACAAGAGAGGACGGCTATATAGGCAGAGAAGGCAACGAGGTTAGATTTCGATTTAGGCGTGGTAAGTTTCATGTGCGACTCCTAATAAAAATGTGATTCCGAATGTTGCAACAGCAGGGATGATTAGGGGAGTCGTAGCCAGTAATCCAAACGCTGCACCCAATGCCGCTAGAGAAACTCCCCAGTTCAGAGTTGGTGCGGACAAAAATGTCCAAAACCGTCCAAAACGTTGTCCAAAATGCGTCCAATGGTGCGTCCAATTGGACAGAATCCAGCAAAGTTGTCCAACTGCGTCCAACTCTGGACACCTCACAGGGTAAAGGATTGGACGTTTTTAAAGATGCGTCCAACCTACCGAAAAAGTTTCAAAATCTTTCATTTGAGGCATATGTCCAACTTTGGGCACAACTACCCAAAAAACCAGACGGAAGTGTTCACAAGACGCTGGCTTATGAGAAAGTTTTTGGAGTTTCGCGAAGTGGCGATCGCAAAGTCGTCTCAGATTTTATTGATTGGTTGGAACGGAATTTTAGTTAAGGAAAATGGGGAATCAATGCGATTGCACACCGCGTACACCCAAAGAAATGATCATGAGCCTGAGTATATATACTTAATGGAAGCTATTGGATATCACGGGATAATACCAGGATGCTTTCTCCGTCGTTGTAAAATTGGTTTAAGTCGTAATCCACATCTGCGCCTTCAGAATTTCCACGATAATCAGCCACCGTGTGATATCAAAATCTTGAAATAGCGGTGGTGAAGAAATGAAAGTAGCAGAAAACCAAATTTTTACCACCAACTACAAAGGATTCCAAATCGAAATCTTCTTATCTGATGTTCGTTATGCCTTTGTGCTTCGCAAGGACGAATTTGAGGATATCGAAAAGGGATATAGAACACCCAAAGAAGCTTTAATTCAGGCAAAAGGATTAATTGACGCAGCAGAGAAATTTAATGAAACGATCTGAGCGATGCAATCTCGACAATTACGTCAGCACACGAGAAAGCGAATATCGGCAACTTAATACCAATACCCCGACCAGTGAGTCCAACTGGAAGCATGGTGATTGGTGGATGCAGGTAGAGGCTTGCGGCAATGACGATGGAAAGGTGATCGCGGCAAGATTCAGCAATTATGTTGGAGAAGGTGAAGCGTTCTCAGAAATTTAAGTGCGATCGCCTGATAAATCAGCCACGAAAAACCAGCGATCGCTAATTTTAAGTAAGTACACAAAATAAATCAAGTATAAATCTGTATTAACAAAGATAAAATAGTTGTTGTTCCTTTCCATTTCAAAAGCTAATTGGTAGTTGACTTAATGATACATTTGTACTAAAATAACTGAGTCATTTTTGGTTTCAGGTGAGATCGTGATCGAACAAGTAAGTGAATTGGTAGACCGTCTCTACCGCACTGAGTCACGTCGGGTCTTCGCCACTCTGATTCGACTGCTGGGCGACTTCGATCTGGCTGAAGAGGCGC
>NZ_JBHFLM010000207.1:0-1296 GCF_041928655.1 Pelatocladus sp. BLCC-F211
TGTTGTTTGCCTTTTCACTCATAACTCCCAATCTGGAAGCAATTGAGTTGGTGGCTTCTGCCAATTGACGCATTGTCGTTTCCATCCGCAACAGGTCTTTTTGACTCTCTGTAGCTGCTGTGGTTGTCGCTTGTGACATGATTGCTACTTCCTCCATTGTTTTAACGAGTTCCTTGGAGGTGGCAGATATTTCTTTTGCAGCAGCAGCGACTTCGTTGGTAGATGCTACCTGCTCTGTGACTGTGACTTCTAGTTGTTTGCCAGAAGTGGCTATTTGCATAGTTGAGGTAGTAACCTGAACGCCGGACTTTTGTACTTGACGGATGAGGGTGTTCAGATTTTGGGTCATGGTTTTGAAGGCTTCTAGTAATTGCCCAACTTCATCCTTACTTTGTGATGCATTTTCAGCCAAGGATGATGTTAAATCTCCAGCGGAGATTTTTTCTGCTAATCTTAGGGCTGTAGCGACTCTCGCACCCAGATATTTAGCAATCAATACAGTGGCAATAGTGGCAATGATTAAAGATAGTATTGAAAAAAATCCAGCCAAGAAACTCAAAGAATTTATATTAGCTTTTGTTGATTCAATACTTTTTCCTAAAATTTCTTGTTCTCTATGATTAAATTCGTCATTTATTTCTTCAAAATCATCGTTAATTTCTCTAGTTTTATTAAGGTAGTTAGTTATGACTTGATTAGATTTATCCGCATCTTCGATCTTGAGGAGTGTTTCTTGTACTAAAGCATCAAGTTTCTCTTCGAGTAAAGCCATTTTTTGCAACCTTTGTTTCTGCCCTGGGTCTGTACTCGCATTGGATGTCAGTTTCAACCCCTCTTGAAAAAGCTGTCTATCCTTCTTATACCGTTCCAGAGCTTCCTTACTGTTTCCTCTACTGTTTTCTCTAAGAAGTAAATATCGACGAATTCGTCGATCCATGTTGGCAATATTTAGAGCCATTTTGTCCGTTCCAGTAATGGCATTGTGCGAAATACCAACTTCTCTAAAAGTTTCTCCTGCTTGATTAGCAGTTAAATAAACCATGCCACTAAATATAAAAATTAAGAATGTAGGCAGGGAGAATCCAAGTAAAGTCCGGTCTCTGAGTTTCCAGTTAGCAAGCATTTTTATGTTTACCTTGAAGTCAAGAATGCGTATAAGTCAATACGGTTCAGTTAAGGCTAAAAACTAAAACTAGCGTAGGTTGGGGAGCCAGTGCGTTGCGGGGGTCCCAAGAGTTGTAGCACCTGGCGTTTGAGGAACGTAGACGCGCCCTGCGCGGCTGATCGCAGAGTAAC
>NZ_JBHFLM010000208.1:0-12081 GCF_041928655.1 Pelatocladus sp. BLCC-F211
GATTTATACTACCAGGGTTCTGGATCAGGAGTTGTCCACTTGACCTACTTCGTTTTTTATCTGTGCGCTTTACCGCTAAAAACATAATATCATCAAAGTCGTCCTTCTAGGACGAGGCTTTAGACCCAGGTTTTTGGTAAAGCGATCGCAAAGTTCACATCTTTACCTTCACTGAATGCTGCTGGATGAGTTTGAATCCACTCTTGAGCCATACCATCTTCATAAGGGTGGGGAATATTAAGAGTCATTACAGCAACTTCCCACGCACCAGCGAAATTCTGAACATCGTCTGCATCTGCAAGGCAAAATGGTCGTAGAATCAGTCTTTGGGTTTGCAAAGTTGGTTGCTCAAGCTGATAAATAGTTTGATCCATAAATTTATCTAGGCATTGTATTGTTAATGTAGTTATATACTACAAAAAACCAGTTCTATCTACCATTCCTTATACCCTCAAACACAAGCCGAGAAATATCCGGGAAAACATTTTGACTAGCAGCGTAGGCTGGATCTTCTCCAAAAATAGCAATGATATAACGAGTTTTGCCGTCTTTAGTCGCCACATATGCGACTTCTTGACGAGACGCTGTAGTCCAACCAGCTTTAGAAGCAAAAACAAGTTGATCTGCATCTGTGGCTAAAGATTCACCTAAAAAATTCTCTACAGGATTAAACTCACCTGGATCAAGTGGCTGTAATTTCCATGCTTCTGGATGCAAATCTCTAGTTAATAAATTAATCATTTGTTCACTATATTTAGCCCCAACTGCTTGATGAGTAAAAATTTCGTACATCAATCTAGCAGTGTGGTATGTTGTAATTTTATTACGCCTGGGATAATGAGAATTCTCACCACGTAACTGTAAATCAGCACCTTTGGGTTCTGTAACTTTTAAATAGAAAATCGGATAAGTTTTTTGACTAACATTAATATCTTGATATCCAGCATTTTGAAAGAAATTATTTAATAATTGCCGCTGTTGCTTCCATGCTTGGAATTGTTCCTGATTTAATTTCTTTTCATAAGAATAAGTGCCACTGATCAGGTCTACTATACGACTAGCTGCATCGTTATCTGATTTCAAAATCATTGCCTTCAACTCAGAATTTATAGTGTAAGTAAATGGGATTAAACCTTGTTTGATTTTGGCTTCCAGGATAGTCATCCAAAATAGCTTTACTACACTAGCCGGATATCTAGGCGAGTCTTGCTGATAACCGGAAATAGTATTTTTATTTAAATCTATTAATGTAATTGACAAACTCTGAGTTGGTAATTTTTTTTCTTTAACATAGTCTAATATTCTGTTTATATGACTATCTAATTCTTCACTTGCTTGAAATTGAGGAGGTACTTTGATATTATATGTTAAATCTGAATCGGCTTTTGCTAATTGAGAAGTTGATTCTAATGGTAAATTAACTGGTTGATTGGGTACATTCGGTTGATTGATAAAAGGAATTTGGGTATTAATATTTGTTGGTAAATTAGGTGAATTTGATTTGTGTAAAATCACTGTCGATGGTTGCACAGATGAATTATTAATAGTTTCATTTTTTTGCCCTTTTAATATCTTTGCTAATAATAAATTGATAAAAAGCAAACTCACGATTGCCATTACAACTAAAGCAATTAGCCCATAAACTTGTAAATGTGATAGTTTTGTGAACTGAGATTTACTTATCTTGATTACTTCTTTGATCTGAGGTAGATTTGATTGCTGTTTAGCTATATTTGGCTTTTTTTGATGATATAGTTTTTGTGGAGGGGAACCATAAATATGATTTTGGATAAACTCAGATGCTTGCTTTTCGCCATGATTCAATTCTTTCAGTTGCCTTTGAAATTCAATATTTTGTTGTTGGAGATTTTCAATAATTTGATAAGCATGTTGTAACTTGGCTTCTAGTTCGGCAATTTTGCGATCGCGACTATTTAGTTGTCTTTTGGATTGCTGATCCACAAGCTGTACCTTGAATCAATAAAATTTTCAACTGCAAGAATACAGGCATTATAAGGTAAAAACTCAAAAATTAACTTTGACGTCGCAGCAAAACAGGAAAACAAATAAGCTGCACGAGTACATAAAATTACTGAGCCAATTACTTCTCAGTAGAGGATATATTCAAAATTAATTCCATTTGCTACTGCTCATGAATAACTCTGCAAAAATATCCTGGAATGACGTCCTGATTGCATTTCAAGAAATTTGGGGTTACGAAAATTTTCGTTCGCCACAGGGAGAAATCATCGAAATTTTATTGGTAAAAAAGGACGCATTAATTATTATGCCTACTGGTGGAGGAAAATCTATTTGTTTTCAACTGCCGGCGTTGTTACAAACAGGATTAACTTTGGTGGTTTCACCTTTAGTAGCGCTGATGGAAAACCAAGTTCAAGAACTACGCCAACGTAACTTAAACGCCGCACTTTTACATAACGAATTACCTTCTTGGCAGCGACGAAAAACTCTGCAAGCTTTAGAACAACAAAAGTTGAGATTATTATATTTATCGCCAGAAACTTTACTCAGTCCACCAGTGTGGCAAAGATTATGTCAGCCACAACTGATAATTAATGGCTTGATTTTAGATGAGGCACATTGTTTAGTGCAGTGGGGAGAAACTTTTAGACCAGCTTATCGAAGAATTGGGGCGGTGCGGGCAGCGTTATTGAAATCAAAACCAGCAGGAACAAAAATAACACTAGCCGCTTTCACCGCCACCGCCGATCCTCTAGCCCAAAAAACAATTCGAGAAACTCTACAACTAAATCAACCAGCAGTATTTCTATTAGACCCCTATCGCCCTAATCTTAACCCAAGAGTTCGATTAATTTGGACTCCACAGGGCAGAAAGCAACAATTATTAAAATTCATCAGAGAAAAAGAAAAAACAGCAGGATTAGTTTACGTTCGCAGCAGGCGAGATAGCGAGAATTTAGCTACATGGCTGCAACAGTTGGGTTACATTACAGCCAGTTATCACGCGGGACTCGGTGCAGAAGAACGTCGCACGATTGAAACTGCTTGGATCGAAGGAAAAATACCATTTGTGATTTGTACTTCTGCCTTTGGTATGGGGATAAACAAGCCAGATGTACGTTGGGTGGTTCACTTTCACGCACCTTTATTGCTATCGGAATACCTACAGGAAATTGGACGCGCCGGACGAGATGGTAAACCAGCAGAAGTAATGACTTTGGTAAGCGAACCTACGGGGTGGCTAGATCCAGAAGACAAGCAAAGACAGAAGTTTTTTGCAGATAAAATGCGATCGCAACAGCTACAAGCACAGCAATTAGTGAAAAAATTGCCCAAAACAGGCGAAGTGGATGCAGTTACAAGACAATTTTCCGATGCTGCGATCGCTCTTTCTCTCTTGCACAGTAGTGGTAAACTCAACTGGCTTGACCCTTTCCACTACACGATTGTGTCTGATACAAAAAATCAGCCTTTAACACAATTACACGCCGCCAAGCAGACGAATAAATATCTTTTTACCAAACAGTGTCGTTGGCAATTTTTGTTAAATGCCTTTGGTTTTAATAAAGAAGCTGAGAATTGGCGTTGTGGACATTGTGATAATTGTTGTAGAGACTAAGATTTTATAATTGCAGCACGTGCTATATCCAAGTAATTGTAGCACTTATCTAATGAATAAATTTTTTAGGATTTTTTAGATTAGGGTAATTTAATAGATGCATCTCGACAACAATATTGTTTAGTAGAAGCACAATTATCTATTTGATTTCTAAAATTATCCATTATGGCGACAACTTGTGTGTGCAATTCATCATATTGTCGTTCATCTATATCAAGATGATTGCCATGAGCTATCATATTTCTTTTTTTTAGTAATTTTTCATCTATTAATATCTCTTTTGACTCATAAAAACTGTAGGTCAAACCAAGCATACATACTATTTCTTTAAATACTGATGATGACAAATTAGACGTAGTAATCCTATTTTCATATTTGATTATGCTTCTTTCACTAAGTTTAGACATGAAAAAATCGGCAATTTCACTATATATAGTTGCTTTATTAGTTTCTCTAGCTTGCTCCAATTTATCTTTCATTGCCAAGGCTATGAAATTATTTGAGAGTTTATTATAAGGAAGACTCTGCATAGCTACAAACTCTAAGTAACTATTAGCTGCTACCTTAATAAACCCCTCCCAATGAGCATAAAGCATAGTAATTCCACTGCGAATTAAGGCTTTTTGCTTTCCAGGGGAAGATGACTTTAAATCAATTAGGGCTTTTAATGCTGAAAGCTCTTTTTTTCGCCATGCAAGTTCTTCTGCTAGCTTATCGCTGAGTTGTTCTAAAGTACGTATTTTCATAAATTGAACATTTGACGACCAAAAGGAACTAGCTTTGGTACTCTTCGCTGTGCTGTAGTGCCTGAACCTGACCAGTTTGTATAATCAGGACTTATCCAAATTTTTTTCACTATCTCTCTGATATTAGTGTGAGAGTTAGATAACTTTTCATAATTAAAACCAATCCCTAAAGCTATTACTTCATATGCAGATACTAGAAAACCTCCCAAAAATTTATCCTTGTTTGGTGAATATCGGCGAAAACTATCACTTCCCATCTGTTCATACAGAATTTCAAAAGTTTTATTAAAAGCTGTTTCTTCTTCATAATAGTTATAGTTTTTATTTTTAGCCATTTCTACCATTTTATCAGTTAAAAATCCATTTAAGTCATTACCGATTCTCTTCATTTCTCTTTCTTCAAGAGTTCTAAATACCAGAAATCTAAGTAGTAATTCCATATCATATTGTTCTTCAATTGGTCTTTCACTAAGAGCTATGCATTCTCTAAACCTTTCACTTTGACATAGATTTTTCATCCAATGAAACATTTCCCTGTTAAACATTACAAGGATACAGTTTCTTACTTCTTGAGGAGTAGCTATTGAACCTCCTGTATTTAAGCGTTGAAATAATTCATACTTTGCAATTTCATCACTTTCTTTAAGTAGAATAGTTGCATCAATTTTGGATCTTTTAATTAAAAGACGCTGAGCTTGCGTTAGAGAATTTCCTACATCATATGGGTCATCCCATTTTTTCCCTTCCAGATGTGGTAAATACTTAGTATGTTCTAGAACCAATGGCTCAAGTATATTGTGATCTTCGTCCTTGAGTTTTCCAACAAACTCGTAAATTGTAGATAATCTTTGAAGACCATCTACAACATCCCAAACACCATCCTCTCGTTGAGCAACAAAAATAGGTGGAATAGGTATGCCTAGCAAAATAGATTCTATAAGGCATGTCTTTTGAGTATTAGACCAACGGAAAAATCTTTGAAACTCCGGGTGTATATCGATTTCTTTATTTTCATAAAGGCTGATCCATTCTCCAATTGACATTGAATAGTTATCAGCTCTAATCTCTTGCCTCATTTTGTCGATTTCTTCTTGAAGTTCCATATTTTTAGTCCAAAAACGATTTACATAGGACTTACGCATTGACAGAAGGAATTAAATATGGGTATTGATTTTCAGGCATTCAAGTTTGATTTTTTCACCATTAGCCAGCGATCGCGCTTTGATCTAAAGCTAGTAGCCAATAGCCTGAAACAATGGATTTTCGTTGATACACATGATAGTCATTTTGTACAGTGCGTAAGTCCTATTACATTTATAAAATATTAGTATTTTAAATAGATTCTAATCTATGTAAAAATACTTAAAATTAAGATTATTAACCTGTGCGTTTTTCTTGTACACCTCAATTAAAATTAAGCTTTCACAAGAAGGCTAGATACGAAGGAGATAAAAATTTTTAAAGCCTGCGTATGCAGGCTGGGTTTATGTAGTTTTACTCTTACAAGAGAAGAGTGAAACTTTCTGTGACACGAGTCTAATTCACTAAAACTGCTGCAAAAAGCGCAAATCGCTGGTATACACACGGCGAATATCATCGAGTTGATGTAGCACCATTGCAAAGCGTTCCACACCAAAACCAGCAGCAAAGCCAGTATAAACTTCTGGATCGTATCCTACTGATTTCAAGACGTTTGGATCGACCATCCCGCAGCCCATCACTTCTAACCAGCGTCCATTCCACTGCAAATCAACTTCTGCTGATGGTTCTGTAAACGGGAAATAACTGGCCCGGAAGCGGATAGGCAAATCGCCAAACATTTGTTGCAAAAATGTCTTGATTGTGCCTTTGAGGTCAGTAAAAGTTAGTCCCTCGTCAATTGCTAAAAGTTCGATCTGATGAAAAACTGCCGCGTGGGTAGCATCTACGTTATCTCTCCGATAAACCCTCCCTGGCGCAACAATGCGGATTGGGGGTTCCTCGGCTTCCATGTAACGAATTTGTACCGATGAGGTTTGAGTCCGCAACAAGTTACCATCTGGTAGGTAGAAGGTATCTTGCATATCACGGGCGGGGTGATCGGCCGGGGTATTTAGTGCCTCGAAATTGTAGTAGTCTGTTTCCATTTCTGGCCCAGCAGCTACGGTATACCCCATACCGACAAAAATATCCAGCGTCTTGTCGATCATACCGTTGATTGGATGGACTCGACCTTGGGGGCGATAAATTCCCGGCATAGTGACATCTATAGTTTCCGCCTCTAGCTGTGCCTGGATTTTAGCTGCTTCGAGAGTAGCACGTTGTTGGTCAAGGCTGGTTTGCAGTGCTTCTTTAACTGTATTGGCGATCGCTCCAATTTTTGGTCTTTCTTCGGCTGGGAGTTTGCCCATACCACCGAGAAGCACTGATAAACTACCTTTTTTGCCAAGGTACTTGACTCTTAGTTCTTCAAGAGTTTCTAAAGTAGCAGCAGCTGCGATCGCTTTTTCTCCTTCCTCTTGCAGTGCCAACAGTTGAGTCTCTAAATTACTTGTCATTAGTTAATAGTCATTGGTCATTGGTCATCGGTCATCGGTCATTGGTCATCGGTCATTGGTCATTAACTTTGGACTAATGACAAAGGACTAATGACAAAAGACTAATCAAATTAATTAATAAGTCAATTGTGCATCAAAGGCAACGGTTGCAACACAACCTCATTACTACCAGTTTAGAATCTCAGGAGTGGAGAATGGAAAATCGATAATTGTTAAACTCATCCACCCAAAAAAGAAATAAGGCGGACACAGGAAAAAATTCTCCTTTTTCCCCCTTGTCCCCCGTATCCCCCGTATCCCCCTTGTCCTCCTTGTCCTCCTTGTCCCCCGTGTCCCCCATTCCTCATTCCCCGTTCCTTTTTTTTCCACTTGTGATTTAAGACATTGACAATTGACCAAAGACTATTGACTAATGACTTAATGACAAATTACACATGCACTCACTCAACAGATGAAATTGCTTATCAGTAACGATGACGGTATTTATGCCTTGGGTATTCGTACTCTTGCAAATACCTTGGCAGAAGCAGGACATGAAGTCACTGTTGTTTGTCCAGATCGCGAACGTTCTGCTACTGGACATGGACTTACCTTACATCAACCCATTCGCGCTGAAGTTGTCGAGTCTATTTTTCATCCTGCGGTCAAAGCTTGGGCTTGTGATGGTACTCCCTCTGACTGTGTAAAATTAGCACTATGGGCTTTGCTAGATTCTCCCCCCGATTTAGTCCTTTCTGGTATTAATCAAGGTGCGAATCTGGGAACAGAAATTCTTTATTCTGGTACGGTTTCTGCGGCAATGGAGGGCTTAATTGAAGGTATTCCCAGTGTGGCACTTAGTCTTACTAGTTTCTCTTCTAAAGATTTTCAACCCGCAGCGAAATTCGCCAAAATCTTAGTGGACTATTTAGCGGTAAACCCTCTGTTGGATTTGATGTTGCTTAACGTTAACATTCCTGCTGTGGAGTGGGAGCAAATTGCCGGAGTCACCATCACTCGCCAAGGAGTGCGACGCTATGTTGATGTTTTTGATAAAAGAATTGATCCGCGTGGTAAAACTTACTACTGGTTAACAGGAGAGGTTTTAGAAGACATAGAGCCACCAATAGGATTAAATTTGCCTCAAGATATACCTATGGACGTGCATGTTATCCGTGATAACTACATTAGCGTGACGCCATTACAATACAACCTCACCTACGGCACAGGGTTGCATCAACTATCTCAGTGGGATTTGAAATTGTAATCAATTTTAGGAGTACTGATAATCCTAATGTAATGGTTAAATACATCACGATTAAATATAGGCTATAAAGTAGGAGCTAACTTGCATTGCAGATAAGCCTTACAACAACTCCAAAAAATTTGAAACTGACGTTATGGTTTACCTAATTTATATTGAGTAAAATCAACATAGACCAAAGTGTGTTTTTTTACCAACTAAATCACTCTCACTCAAAAGAAGTGAGACTGCATAAACTTAATACAACTAGTAACATTTTTGATTGACCGATAATTCCTTAATGTTACAAGCTCCTCCCGATGGTTAGGGGGAGGGGCTGTGGAACCAGTCTAAAATCTAAAATCGGATGACCGTCCGCTCAGTCCAGCAAGCAACACCCATGTCAAGGATAGACAATCAATTTAACGTGCATTTTTGGGGCGTTCGCGGCAGTATTCCCTGTCCGGGACCAAACACCGTTCGTTACGGAGGTAATACCTCTTGCGTCGAGATGCAAGTGAATGGCAAACGCTTAATTTTCGATGGTGGCACGGGACTGCATGTTCTAGGGCAATCTTTGTTGCCTAAAATGCCTATAGAAGCTCACGTATTCTTCACTCACTCCCATTGGGATCACATGCAAGGTTTTCCCTTCTTTTCACCGGGATTTGTGAGGGGAAATACCTTTCATATTTATGGTGCGATCGCTCCTGATGGTTCAACCGTAGAACAGCGTCTCAATGATCAGATGCTACATCCAAATTTTCCTGTTCCCTTGCAGATTATGCAAGCAAACTTAGATTTCTACGATGTTATACCAGGGCAAGCCATACACATTGATGATATTACTGTAGAAACGGCTCCCCTTAACCATCCAGGTGAAGCAGTTGGATACCGAGTCAACTGGCGTGGTGGTGCTGCTGTTTACATCACCGATACCGAACATTTTGCAGACAGACTGGATGAAAATGTCCTGTGGTTAGCTCGTGATGCTAATATCCTGATTTATGATTCCACATATACCGATGAGGAATATCATTCACCGAGTAATCCTAAAATTGGTTGGGGACACTCTACATGGCAAGAAGCTGTGAAGGTAGCCAAAGCCGCTAATGTTAAGACACTAGTAATTTTTCACCACGATCCTGCCCATGATGATGAATTTTTAGATCGTGTCGGGGAAGAAGCACGGCGGAAATTTCCGACTGCTGTGATGGCACGGGAAGGAATGGTGCTTCAGGTTCCTGTTTCCGTTCCTTTATCAGAATCTTTTCCTATTAGTAAGTTTTCTGTGTAGATATTGCCAAGGAAGCAATTCTAGATTTTAGATTAGATTGGTGATCAAGAGCTTATTCTACAGGTAAGCGCCCTTTGGGTATCTGTGGTATGAGTTAGTCACAAGGCAAAAGTGGATAGCACCAAATGTCTTGAAAGCTTCTACCACAGGCCAAAAACGCCCACAAAGGCTATTTGCCTGAGAGTTAGCAAAAAAGCTGAACAAACCTAAAATCCCAGAATCGACGTGCCAAATCTGTCTCAAAATGGGTGTTCTGTGTGGGTAACATCTTCAACTGAACTGGCTCTGACGCCAACTGCTGTCGCGCTTGGCAAGTTTGACGGTGTACATCGCGGTCATCAACGAGTGATTCAACCAATATTGAAGGATAGGGGGACACAGGGACACTCTGACGCATCTGAGAACATGGCGACAGGGGGACACTCTGACACGGAGAATCTCACCACGTCTCCCACTCACCGCGTCACTGCGTCTAGTGAAGCCGCGTTATCCAAAGACCACATTTACTCGACCGTCGTCACCTTCGATCCTCACCCCCAAGAGTTTTTTACAGGTCAACCCCGGAGTTTGCTCACACCATTGGATGAAAAAGTCCACCAGTTGCGATCGCTTGGAGTACAACAACTGGTACTATTACCCTTCGATAAAGAACTATGTGCTTTGACTCCAGAGGAATTTGTAGAAAAAATTCTCGTCCAGCAATTGCAAGCAGCACAAATTAGCGTGGGGCAAGATTTTCGTTTTGGCTTTAAACGCACTGGTACTGCTCGTGACCTACAAATCATTGCTGCTAAATACAACATTCCTGTTAGCATCGCCTCTTTAGAAACTTGTGCAGAATCTCCAGAAAATTATGCTGAGGTACACCAACAGACTCGGATTAGCAGCTCACTGATTCGTGAAATTCTTGCTAGCGGGGACATCGAACAAGCTAATCAATTGTTGGGACGACCTTATACGCTGGTCGGTACTGTGATTAAAGGTCAACAACTTGGTAGAACTATTGGATTTCCCACCGCTAACCTCGAATTGCCCAAAGACAAGTTTCTGCCTCACACAGGTGTTTACGCTGTCCGTATTTTTACTGTTAGTGAAACATTAGATATTACAGGAAATGGCTATTTTGGTGTTATGAATATAGGCAATCGCCCCACAGTCAATGGTGTTTATCTTTCGGTAGAAGCACATCTATTTGATTGGTTTGGTGATTTATATGGTAAAAAGCTGGCAGTGCATCTAGAAAAGTTTTTGCGGCCAGAACAAAAATTTCCGAACCTAGAAGCCCTAAAAACCCAAATTCACCTAGACTGTACTGCTGCTAGAGCGTTTTTTAAGTGTTGAGTGTTAATTTTGTCTCGCTAGGGGAACACTAATTGAGGGGAGAAGGAGAACAAGGAGAACAAGGGAGAATATTTTTTCTTTGTTTCTCCTACTCTGTCACCTCGTCTTCTCCCGTACTCTGAGAGAAACCGCTTACGCGTCTACGCGTAGCGTCTCCGTAAGGAGAATCCCCGATCCCCGATCCCCAATCCTCAATTTCTATGAGAGACAAAATTGACGCCCTCACACAAAATTTGGCTTACACCATTGTTGGCAAAAATGAAGCAATCCGCTTAGTATTAGTCGCCCTATTAGCTGGTGGTCATGCTTTACTCGAAGATGTGCCGGGAGTCGGTAAAACTCTCTTAGCAAAAGCACTCGCCCGTTCGATTGATGGCAAGTTTCAAAGACTACAATGCACCCCTGATTTACTACCTACTGACATCACCGGAACCAATATCTGGAATCCTAAAAGCGGCGAATTTCACTTTCTTCCGGGTCCAGTATTTGCCAATGTCCTGTTAACTGATGAAATCAACCGCGCCACACCCCGCACCCAGTCGGCTTTACTGGAAGTTATGGAAGAACAGCAGGTAACAGTCGATGGCGTTTCTCGTGTTGTTCCCACACCATTTTTTGTAATTGCTACTCAAAACCCCATTGAATATCAAGGTACTTTTCCTCTCCCAGAAGCACAGATGGACAGGTTTATGTTGTCCTTGAGTTTGGGTTATCCTTCTGAAGAAGAAGAACTACAAATGCTGCAACGTCTGCATAAGGGGGTAAATGTTGCTAATTTACAACCTTGTATTAGCTTGGCAGAAGTCCAAGAATTGCAACAAATCTGCACTCAAATTAAGGTAGATATCTCTTTGCAACAATATATCCTCGACTTAGTGCGGGCGACCCGATGTGATGAGGAAATCACCTTGGGGGTAAGTCCCCGTGGTACAGTAGCGTTACATCGGGCTACTCAAGCACTGGCTTTTTTATTGGAGCGTGATTATGCTATTCCCGATGATGTAAAATTTCTGGCTCCTTACGTGCTTGGTCATCGTCTGATCCCTACAGGCGGACGCAGTGTAAAAGCTGTGATGGAAAGATTATTACGCGCAGTACCGATTCCTTAAGTCATTCCTCATTACAATAGCAGAATTTGCAGACTTAGAATATTCGGAACATCAGATTGCGATCGCCTGATGCAATTAACTAAACGCGAACTGTAGTTTTGTAGGTTGGGTGTAGCGACAGCGAAACCCAACATTATAGTCTGGTTAATGTTGGGTTACACTCCGTTCCACCCAACCTACATAATGTCCTTTTTGAAAAACTCCTCTTTTCAAGATGGACGAGGTTTA
>NZ_JBHFLM010000209.1:0-11532 GCF_041928655.1 Pelatocladus sp. BLCC-F211
CTGACCAAACAGTCTTACAGTATGTCCGAACTGGGGAAGTATTCGGAAGTGCGTTGCCTTGATTAGGCTCAGTGGGCTAGTCAAACACGTAAGATTTGGCTCTTACAAGCCCCGTCCCTCTTTAGGGCGGGGTTATTGACACTTTGTTTAAGATACGGGGATCGCCCTTATGTGTTAGCTGTGTAGACAAGAGGCTGTTTGTGTCAACTTGTGATTTGATTTTTTACTATAAAATTTTTAAAATCGCAAGACCAAAAAGGAACAACTTAACTTCAGTAGCCATCATGCACTGCGTACACCAGGGTGAATAAAATTTTTGACTCCTCCTACACACGCCAGGTGCTACAACGCTCTTAACCCGCGCAACGCACTGGCTCCCCTACACCCTCACACCCATTTTCAAGACAGGTATCAGTTAGCAAATCTTAAGTTAAACTTTCTGGATCTATACCCAAGGCTTTTAGCCGTTCTGCAAGCATTTGCGCTCGTTGTTCTGCTTCTATGCGGTGTTGTTCTGCTGCTAGGCGGCGCTGTTCTGCTTCTTGAATACGTTCTTCTGGCGTCAGCAACCTTTGGCCTTGCTCGTTATACCAGTACAACCACTCCCGTGTAATCCCTTGATAAGTTCCCCGTTCTCTGCCAATTCCTAAACCAATTTCACTTAGCCAAACTGGGTTTTCTGGCTGTAAGATATATTCGCCATTTACTAAGCGATACACTTCTAGAGGCGGTTTCTTGCGACGGCGTGGATTGTAGACCACGTAGTACAAAATCTCTAATTCTGCGTAGAATTCTTTTTTAGTAGTGTACTCGCCCCGATACTTCTGAGAAACAACTTCCAAAACTAAAATTGGTACTTTTTTCTCTTCCCACAGCACATAACTCAGGCGCAAATCTTCATCAATAAAGCGCTGAACTCCCAAACTAAGAAACCCATCAGGGACAATAGCAGGTTGATTAGGATCATAATAAATACCCATATCAACCCCAAAGAACCAATCCGAACGATCTGACCACAGCAAAGCCAGCATTGCTTTTAATAAGCTAGGAATTAAATCTTGTAGTTCGTTATCCACAGGTGTGTCGTCAGAATCGGGTAATTCCTCAGAAGAGGGTAAGCAGTTTAGGGGGTTGTAGTCTAACATGGGAGATTTGCAGAATTAAGATTCTACTATAGATTGTAGAGAATGATTCTGAAGAATAAATGTTGTAAAAGTCGCCGATACAAATCAGCAAATGCAGTCGGATTAAATCAAAATTGCCATTCGTGATTTGGATCGTCCAATGCAGCGCGGACAGATGTTAAATTGGCAAGGTCTTTGAATGGGCTGGATTTAGCTATTTGTGTAATTGAATTCAAAGCAAGGGCTAATTGCTCATTATTACCGGATGCGATCGCACTATCAACTACAGTAACCTTCTATATAGAGTTCCCTGAAGAACAAACTAATCACCCTTTTTTAGTAGCAGAATTTTCAAACTTCTATGAAGGTATCTCAGACAATTTCTCATGAAATTTGCGGATATTTGTTATCATCGTCATACTAAAGGCATAAAAAGAACACTATGATTGCTCAAGAAATGGTTCAACCTTCATTCTTCATGCGCTCTGGAGTTCGGATGAGCCTATTTGGAGATGTCTATATCTTTAAATTTACGGATGAATTACAGTCTCGGTTTGAAGAACTTTTGGGAAAGAACAAGCAAGACTTGCTGACCAAAGAAGAACGGGCTGAACTAGATGGAATCTCTGAATTATCGCGAATTTTTACCTTTATCAACGCCCAACTTGCAGCCCAAGCTAAATGGTGTTCAACTCAACGCGAAAATTTGTACGACGACGAGCCAGATTCCTCTGCGAGTATTGCCACTCGCCAGAATACCTAAGTCCAAATCGTTTCACTATTGACCATATTCTGCCTCAGTCTTTAGGCGGTTCCGATGATGTTGAAAATTTAGCTCTAGCTTGTCATCGCTGCAACGAGCGTCGCTACAACTTTACAAAGGGAACAGACCCTCAAACCCAGGAAATAGTACCTCTATTTCATCCTCGTCAGCAGCTGTGGTCTGAGCCTTTTATCTGGACAATAGACGGTTTGAATATTATTGGAAATACTCCAGTAGGTCGTGCTACGTGCGATCGCTTGGACATAAATGATGAAAGGCATGACGAGGGAGCAATTCGAGATGCTCGTAGGTTTTGGGTGCAAGCTGGTTGGCATCCACCTACTGACGATCCTTGTCAATCAGCTTGAATACATTTCGACTGTTTTGAATTAACACAAAAAAGGGCAGGCATAAAACCCGCCCCTAAATCATCACTAAAGGTAAAACTTTATTTGTTTTACCTTACTCAATCTCCGGCGCACTTAACGACACTTCCGGTGTGATTTGCTGTGCTAATGAAGGCACTGCATTACGCAATCTTTCTGTTAGCTGTACTGTTGTGGCATCGTAAACCTGAGTCAAAATCTTAGGATACAAACCAATGCCAATTATTGGTACTAACAAGCAAGCGATAATGAAGATTTCGCGGGGTTCGGCATCGATGAGTTTTTGGTGAGAGACTAACTCTTTGTTCTCCTCGCCGTAGAAAATTTCCCGCAGCATGGACAGCAGATAAATCGGCGTTAAAATAACACCAACTGCCATCAAGAATACGACAATAATTTTGAAGGTAGAGCTATAGGCGTCGCTAGTGGCAAAGCCAACAAAAATCATTAATTCTGCTACAAAACCACTCATTCCTGGTAATGCTAAAGACGCCAAAGAACAAGTCGTCCACATAGCGAAAATCTTACCCATTTTCTTACCGACACCGCCCATTTCATCCAACATCAGGGTGTGTGTGCGGTCGTAAGTCGCCCCTACTAGGAAGAATAAACTCGCCCCAATCAACCCGTGGGAAACCATTTGCAACATTGCCCCATTCAAACCTAAATCTGTGAAGGAAGCAATACCAATGGTGACAAAGCCCATGTGGGAAATTGAAGAGTAGGCAATTTTCCGCTTGAGGTTGCGCTGGGCAAAGGATGTTAAGGCGGCGTAGATAATATTAACTACCCCCAAAATTACCAATACAGGCGCAAAATAAGCATGGGCATCGGGAAGCATTTGGGCATTCATGCGAATCAAGGCGTAACCGCCCATTTTCAACAAAATCCCAGCCAGCAACATATGCACCGGGGCTGTAGCTTCACCGTGGGCATCTGGTAGCCAGGTGTGGAGTGGGAAGATGGGCAATTTGACAGCGTAGGCAATCAAGAAAGCAGCATATAGCCATAATTGTAGATTCAGGGCGATATTTTTCGCCGCGAGCGATCGCATGTCAAAGGTGACTGTATCGCCGTAAAATGCCATTGCTAAGGCAGCGACCAAAATAAACAGCGAACCGCCCGCAGTGTACAAAATAAATTTGGTTGCTGCATATTGACGCTTTTTACCTCCCCAAATTGCTAGCAGTAGGTAAACCGGAATTAATTCCAATTCCCACACCAGGAAAAACAACAGCATATCCTGGACGGCGAACACAGCAATCTGTCCGCCGTACATTGCTAGCAGTAAAAAGTAAAAGAGTTTTGGCTTGAGTGTCACAGGCCAAGCTGCTAAAGCTGCCAAGGTGGTGATGAATCCAGTCAAAATAATGAGGGGCATAGATAAACCATCTGCCCCTACTGACCAATTCAAATCCAGTTGTGGAACCCAAGGGTAACTCTCAAACAATTGCAAATCAGGGTTAGAGAAGTCATACCCAAGGTAAAAAGCAGTAACAATTAGTGCAAAATCTATCAGCCCAACAATCAGGGCATACCAACGTACTGTTTTGCCATCTTTATCTGGCAAGACAGGGATTAGCAGTGATGCTGCTATAGGTAATAGGATGATTGTAGTCAGCCAGGGAAAATTAGCTGTATTCATGAAGTCGCTCTTAAGGTTCGGCTATCTGCTACTAGCTATTAACTAGCAGTTTTTTCGTGATTTGGTTGTTATTTGTTAGGTTGATTTAACAAAAATCAAAAAATATGAAGGCAGGTGAACCGCTTGTCCTGCCTTCATCTAAAATAATCAGTTATCAGTTATCAGTTAGCACCGAAGGCAATAGTTGTGGATTTAATCTGCCGCCATTAGGCTATTTACTGATAACTGTAGCCTGCGGCAAGCCGCTGACGCGTCTACACTGATAACTGTTCACTGATTTAAGTGACACCAAAAACAATCACTAAGCCCAATACAGCAGCAAACACAATCAACGCGTAGAATTGAGCGCGACCGTTTTCGAGGTATTTCAAACCTTCTCCACTCACGAGGGTGAAAAAGCCTGTGAGGTTAACAGCACCATCAACAACGCGAAAATCTACTTCCATAACTTGTCTAGCTAACCGACGCAAGCCCAGGACAAAGACTTGGTGGTAAATGTCATCGAAGTACCACTTGTTGAGGGACAGGTTGTAAAGTGGTTTGATTTTGGCAGCGATCGCCACCGGATTGATTTTACCCCACAAATACATCAAGGAGGCGATGGTAATGCCGATGAGGGAAATTGCCACCGAAGCACCCGCCATAATGTAAAACTCATGCAGGTCAACTTCAGCAGCTTTGGCTATCACTTCTTCAAGGGTTTCATTGGGAGAGTAAATAAACTCCTCAAAGTAGTTACCAAAGGGCGTCCCCACCAAACCAATGAGTATCGAAGGAACTGCCAATAGTACCAAAGGCAGGGTCATTGTCCAGGGTGACTCGTGGGGATATTCACTGTGGCCGTGACCATGACCATGGTCGTTGTGGTGTTCGGCGTGGGCTTCTAGTTCTCCTTTGGTCATTGCACCGGGGCCAAAAGCAGGAGTTCTTTCAAAACCCGTAACTATGCCCATGCCAATAGGAGATTTGAGTTTTTCCCATAACTGGGTTTTATTGCCCCGGAATTGACCTTCAAAGGTGGTGAAATACATCCGGAACATGTAAAACGCGGTAATTCCTGCTGTTAGCCAGCCAACACCCCACAGCACCGGGTTCGAGGCAAACGCTGCACCGAGGATTTCGTCTTTTGACCAGAAACCAGCAAAGGGCGGAATCCCGGAAATTGCTACACAACCAATAAAGAAGGTAATTGCTGTAATTGGCATATATTTCCGCAGTCCACCCATCAAGCGCATATCCTGCGCCAAGTCGGGGTCGTGACCGACAACTGCTTCCATGCCGTGAATTACTGAACCAGAACCTAAAAACAGCATCGCCTTAAAGTAGGCGTGGGTCATCAGGTGGAAAAGTCCAGCACTGTATGCGCCTACTCCCATAGCCATCACCATGTAACCAAGTTGGGAAATGGTGGAGTAAGCCAAGCCCTTTTTGATGTCGTTTTGAGTAATCGCAATGCTTGCCCCTAAAAAGGCGGTGAATGCCCCAGTGTAGGCAATAGTGTCCATTGCTGCTGGAACATGTTCAAATACAGGGTACATTCGGGCAATCAGGAATACGCCTGCTGCCACCATTGTTGCTGCATGGATTAAAGCAGAAATGGGTGTCGGGCCTTCCATGGCATCGGGTAGCCAGACATGGAGAGGAAATTGAGCAGATTTGGCTACTGGGCCTAAGAAGACCAAAATTGCCAACAGGGCTGCCAGTATATTGCTCAGAGAACCCGTGTGAACGAGTTCGGTGAGGCGATCGCCCATAATTTGAAAATCAAAGCTTCCTGTTGCCCAGAATAGCCCTAGAATGCCCAACAACAAACCAAAGTCACCAACACGGTTAGTGACAAAGGCTTTTTGGGCTGCGTCTGCTGCTGACTTGCGATCGTACCAGAAGCCGACCAGCAAGTAGGAACACATCCCTACCAGTTCCCAGAAGATATAAATTTGTACTAAGTTGGGACTGACTACCAGACCCAACATTGATGAGCCAAACAGGCTGAGATAGGCATAAAACCTAACATAGCCAGGGTCGTGGGACATGTAGCCATCAGTGTAAACCATGACCAGGAAGGCTACCGTCGTCACAATCACCAGCATTAACGCTGTCAAGTGGTCAATTGTGTAGCCCATACTCAGATGAAAATTGCCAGCCGCAGCCCATTCTAGAGTGCGGGTGTAAGGGGCGTGTCCTTGTAGTTGGCTCCACAATATGGCAAACGACAGCCCCATAGCCGCTCCCATCAAGGAAATAATAAATGCGGCATTGAGCTGTCGTAGGCGGTTAGTCACCTGATTTAAAGAAATTAATCCCAGCCCTACCAGCATTGCTCCGAGGAGGGGCAATACTGGGATTAGCCAGGAATATTGATAGATTACTTCCATCACTGACGCCTACTTTTAGAATTCTTCATGAGCAAGGATGAAGGCTCAAGGATTAAGGATGAAAGAATGCACTAGTTGCAAATGGCTGTTGAGAGTGTCAACAAAGAGGAACTTTCACACCTTATGTTATGGCGAAGTCTAGTCTGTGGGAACAGTACAAGTCTCGACATAACTAAGCAATTAAACATTTTTTCATACTTCAACCTACCTGCAATCAGCCGCCCTAGTGGGCGTCTACATACTTCAGCCTTGAGTTGAGTAACTTGTCGATCTGTTAATAATTGTGACACACACCCTTTAGGATAAAATACCCCACCTGATACTGATTAGGTGGGGTAATTAAGTATAGTTTTAGATTTTGTCGTTGGTCATTGGTCATTCGTCAATTGTCCTTGGTCTAAATCCAATGACAATTGACCATTTTACAGACGCGTAGACGCTCGTAAGAGCGGCTTCAAGGTAAGAGTATAACCGCGTCTAATGACCAATGACCATTATGCTGACCGGCATCCTAAATCCGCTGTTGTGGGGGTATTGTAAGCACGGGAAGACTTGTCGTAGCTGAGTTTGATTTCTTCCAATGCTTGCAGCAAATCTTCACGACCGCGAAAACCTTCCAAACGTCTTCTGACAATGCCGTTTTCGATCAAAAGTAAAGTAGGTAGTGACTTGAGCCGGTATTTGGTAGACAATTTAAAATTGTCATCGGCATTCACATTAACTAATTTGATTTGCTCGTTGCATTTATCTTTAAATTGCAACAGCAATGGGTGTATGATGCGGCACAAACCACACCAAGGAGCTTCAAAATTTACTAAAACAGGAATAGGGGATTCTAAAACTTCTTGAGTAAATGTCCGCTCACTAACCGACAACACCATGATGCCTCTAATACTATAGGGTTTTTATATGCAACTTGCTATCAGCACAAGGGTAACGTAAGCCAGTAACTGCCGAATAGATGCTCTGGTAGGCATAACAGAAGATATGCAAATTTTCCAGCCTTGATAGTGGTAATTTTGCCGTTGACAAAAAAGCCAGCGCGGCATTCATACACATTGGCATTTGGGGATTTTGAACTCCAATTTATGCCTCTGCTGGGGAGGGAAATTAGACGCTCGGTATCTATCATTTACTCCCAATGATGACAATTGACCAGCAACTACTAGGACAAAATCTCAAATTGATTTGACCTACCCCCTCCACTGAACAGCTGTTTTCATTCATCGTACATTGATTTGGTAATCACAGATGAGCCGAAATCTTCATCTATTGTCTATTTTATGCTGTTGTGAATCGGGTTTTAGTCTAGGCTACCATTGTACCTTACTAGTTGCCACCAATAAAAGGGGATGGGACCACCACAATAGCAGCACAAATATAGCTACTCCAATATAAGCGGGACGAAGGAATTCTTGCCACCGTAGAGATTGACGTCCATCTAAAATAGCTGCAAAAGGAATAATGCTCGTACGCTGCTTAACTGCGGTAAAAGCCGAGCCATAACGCCAACCAAGTCGGCGATCGCCATGCCAAACCCCAAACAGGTGATGCAAAATCAAGCCCAAAGAAGTGACAAAGGTAAAAGTCGTACCCAACCACAAAGTATGGGCAATACACCAAATAACCTGTCCAACCATTTGGGGATGGCGAGTAATACGAATAATTCCTGTTTCGTAGAGATGGACTTGGGGCTTTTGAATGGCAGCAATTTCTAGTAGATTGAAAGTAGCAGGGTACAAAAACAAAAAAGAAATTGCCGATAGCATCCAAACCAATGGTTTTACCCAGGGTAGATATTGGACTTGCCACATTTGCAAACCATCATAACGGTGGTTAAAAAAGTAAACAATCAATATTACAGCTAAAGGTAAACTAACTAACGCAAAGATAATCCGATAAACTCGTGGGCCAATATATTTTTCTGCCCAAGGTCGCAATGCGGCTCCACCGCTATGAGCAATTGCAAAACTAAATTGTAGTCCCAACATTATAAAATGACTGGGGGTTAACCATGATGGCAGCATCATAATACACAGGTGAAGTAATTTAAAGAAAACTTAATTCAGTACAATCAATACCACAAAGTATTCAAAGGGGGACTTTAGTCAAGATGTTGTGTTACTGTCTTTTTCGGATAAATCCTCCGATTTTAATATGCAACAAATTATGCCCAGTCAGAATACTATGAATCACTGGTTTTTTGCTAATGCTGCTCCTTTCTTGTTTGTGGGTTGAGCCTATATGTCTGACCTTCCATTCACACTAGATCAGTTACGGATTCTGAAAGCGATCGCCCAAGAAGGGAGCTTCAAGCGCGCCGCTGACAGTCTTTACGTTTCCCAACCTGCCGTCAGTTTGCAAGTGCAAAATTTAGAACGGCAATTAGATGTTCCCTTGTTTGACCGTGGAGGACGTCGTGCTCAGTTAACTGAAGCAGGACATTTACTCCTGAGCTATGGAGAAAAAATTCTCAGTCTTTGTCAGGAAACCTGTCGCGCTATTGAAGATTTACAAAATCTCCAAGGCGGTACATTAATTGTTGGTGCTTCTCAAACCACCGGTACTTATCTTCTACCCCGAATGATTGGGTTGTTCCGACAAAAATATCCTGACGTGGCGGTGCAATTACATGTCCACTCTACCCGCCGCACTGCTTGGAGTGTAGTGAATGGACAAGTTGATTTGGCAATTATTGGTGGTGAAATTCCTGCGGAATTAGGGGAATCTTTAGAGATTATTCCCTACTCAGATGATGAATTGGCGCTGATTTTACCTGTATTCCATCCCTTTGGCAAACTTGAAACCATCCACAAAGAAGACCTATATAAATTACAATTCATTGCCCTTGATTCTCAATCAACAATCCGCAAAGTCATAGACCAAGTGTTAGCGCGTCATAATATTGATACACGGCGTTTAAAAGTGGAAATGGAACTCAATTCTATAGAAGCAATTAAAAATGCTGTGCAATCTGGTTTGGGAGCTGCTTTTGTCTCGACTTCTGCCATTGCTAAAGAATTGCAAATGGATGTGTTACATTGTGCTCCCATTGAGGGTGTTGTTGTCAAGAGAACACTGTGGCTGATTTTCAATCCCAATCGCTATAGATCCAAAGCAGCAGAAGCTTTTAGCCGGGAAATTCTACCCCAGTTTGCTGCACCTGGATGGAATATAGATGTGTTAAAATCATCGCAAAATCACAAGAGTTTAGCAATCAACACCACATTGGACTTAGACAATTCTCACTCAGACGAAAGTTGATATTTAGTCATTTGTCATTTGTCACTTGTCATTTGTCATTTGTCATTTGTCCTTTGTGAAGAAGCTAATGATTAATGACCGATGACCAATGACTCATGACTAAATGACTATTGACTATTGACAAAAATGGAAATTTACTGTACACGTCCTGGTTGCCCCCGTCCACGCAACTATTTTTCAGATTTAGATGATCATTCTATTTTGAGAACTGTGCAGCAAAAATACTGTACTACTTGTGGAATGCCGTTGATTTTGGTTGGTCGTTATTTGCCATCAAAATTATTGGGACGAGGTGGTTTTGGAGCAGCGTTTTTAGCCTGCGATCGCTATACTCCAGGAATGCGTCAGTGTGTGGTGAAGCAATTCCAGCCAGCAGGTAATCTCAGTTCAACTCAACTGCAACTCGCACAAGATTTATTTGAGAGAGAAGCCACAGTCTTAGAAGATATAGGCTCTCAACACGATCAAATTCCTGATTTATTCGCTTATTTCCCAGTCATAGTTTCTAGTTTTTCTCAACCAGGACAACAAGACCAATTTTTTTATCTGGTTCAAGAATATATAGATGGACAGAACTTAGAAGAAGAGTTAGCGCAGAAAGGTAAATTCTCTGAGCAAGAAGTATTAGATGTGCTGCAAGATATTCTCAAAATCTTGCAGTTTGTCCATCACAAGGGCATCATTCACAGAGATATCAAACCGTCCAACATTATGCGCCATCGTAACGGTAAGCTTTATCTGTTAGATTTTGGCGCCGTGAAGCAGGTAGCAAATGCACCCCCCGGAGGAGTTGGTTCTTCGACTGGCATTTTTTCTCTGGGGTTTGCACCACCTGAACAGATGTCCGGTGGACAAGTCTTTCCATCTACAGATTTATATGCTTTGGCTGTGACAATTGTGATGTTGTTAACAGGTGAAAAAGATGTAACCAAGCTATTTGATGTATATAATAACCAGTGGAAATGGCACGAGCGTGTTTCTGTCAGTCCTTTACTGGCAAATACTCTTGATAGAATGCTTTTACCTGCTGCTAATCAGCGCTTTCAGTCAGCCCAAGAAGTGTTAGATGCTCTTAATTTAACTGTTCAGCCCATAACACCAACACATATTCACCCCCACCAACCCACACAATTACCGCCACAAACAAAATCGCAACCACAGTCTAGACATCAGCCTCCGCAACAAACACCATTGTCTGCGACTTTGCGGGTTGCACCGTTGTCTACTTTAGAATTACTAATCGGGGCTGGATTTAGTGGTTTTGAAGGCGGATTGATTGCGATCGCATTGTATAGTGTACTGCGTTCGATAAATATTACTTTAGCTGCTTGTGCTGTGATTTTGGCAGTATTGCTTTTTGGGCAAAAGCAACGCTGGATTGAAAAAACTGAGATGTTAGTGTTTGCAGCAGGAACATTCACAGCGATATTTTTTGTCCCTTTTTTGCGATTTGGCCTAACTATTCAGCAAGTGATGATCATAGCTATTGCTGGAGGTTTGGTGGCGATCGCTATTACAGCTTTATTCCGTCTGATTTATAAATTATTAACTGTATTTCTTTCTAAATAATTAGGACTAGACCTTTTAAGGTGTAATGTACTTTTCTTGGTGTCTTGGTGTCTTAGTGGTTAAAAAATCGACTTTTGAAACACCAAGACACTAAGACACGAAGGTGAAAAGCCTAAAATTCGGTCATTTTTGTGAGGATTTTTACTCATCTTGAAAGGGCTAGTCATAAGGATAATGTTTTTGAGCTTAACCGAAATGTATTGGGAGCGATCGCGCGCACAAAATAATTCTTCAAACTAAATGGGCAAACTGGATGGATTTTTTTTAACCCACATTCCGCACTTCATTTTGTAGCACATATACTAGTACTAATAGATACAATTTCAATTAAATATAATCACGTAAATTAGTGAGTAATTAATATAGACAGTATGACAAACATTACTAACTGTTTGAAATCCTCATG
>NZ_JBHFLM010000021.1:0-1601 GCF_041928655.1 Pelatocladus sp. BLCC-F211
TGTTCCTCCTCATAATACAAGCCAAAACTGCTCTAACTGTGGCAAGAAGGTTAAGAAATCTCTGTCTACTCGAACTCATGTTTGTCCTCATTGCGGATACACAGAAGACAGAGATATCAATGCAGCAATCAATATTTTGAGACTAGGACTCAGTACGGTAGGGCATACCGGAACTTACGCTTGGGGAGATTTGCCCTCTTGGGCAGTTGGTGTAAACCTGCTGTCTAACGGCGAGTCTGTGAACCAAGAATCCCCTCGGCTTTAGCCAGGGGAGTGTCAACTTTTAATTCCAAACGGGCAATACTTCGATAAACATAAGCATCAGCATGTTTAGGGTTAATTTGTAGTTCTTTGTTAAAATCAGCGATCGCTTTTTGCCAGTCTTGCAATTGAAAGAAGGCATAACCGCGATTATAATAACCCTTAGCATATTTGGGATTAATCCGCAGCGCTTGGTTGAAATCTTCAATACCGCCTTGCTTATCACCTAACTGAAAGCGGACAATACCACGATTGCTGTAAGCTCTAAAATAGTTAGGAGTTATCCGTAGTGTTTGGTTGTAATCATCTAGCGCTCCTTGCTTATCACCCAAGTCAGCACGAGTTCTACCGCGTGCATTGTAAGTTTCTGCAAGATTGGGATTAAGTCGTAGTGCTTGGTTGAAATCATCTATTGCTCCTTGCTTGTCACCTAACTCTGCACGGGCATAACCCCGATTATGGTAGGCTGCGTAATAAATAGAATCGATTCGCAACGCCTGGTTATAATCGGCAATGGCTCCTTGATTGTCACCCAACTCTGCACGGACAACTCCTCTATCTGTGTAAGCATTAACAAGTTGAGGATTAAGGCGAATTGCTTCAGTATAATCAGCGATCGCTCCCTTGAAGTCACCTTTTTTATACTTATAACCAGCCTGAATGTAGAAGTCGTCAGCTTTGGGGTTTGTGGTAACAACTGTAGGTGTAGGTGCGGAAATGTCTAAGGCAATGCCAACAGTTTTTGATTGCTGCACAAAGGTATTAATGGGTATAGCGTAATTTTGTGTAGTTGTAAGAATTGCAACTTCTCGATTTTCCGGTACTTGCTGTTCTAGTGTGTCATTTTTAGTGTGAATGCCTATCAATTCAGCATTTTCGTTCAGTACTGGACTTCCCTCCATCCCTTTTTGCGTTTGATTGTCATATTGCAAGGTATAACCTCCCGGCAATGCTTTAGAGGCGTTGGCAGCTATTTTTCCTTCTGTAAACTGTCCCAGACGGCGTTTGGTAGTGGTTGTAGCTATTGGGAAACCGTAGACGTAAACTTGATTGCCTGTTGCAATCTTGTCTGAATTTCCTATTGTGGCAATTCGGTATTGTCGATTGCTAGCAAATTTTACTATTGCTAAATCTATCTTTCCAGCGACTGGTTTGACATCGCTAACATCGTTGGACTTTCCATCAGGAGTAATAATTTCATAAGCTGTTCCACATTTAGTTTGCAATAGCAGCATTTCCTTTATTTTTTACTTTTCGTCCCCATTGAATTATTAGTTCTCCCTGATTTAACAATCTATCCAGTAAATTCTTTAACTCATCTACTGATTTAAATAACCGAT
>NZ_JBHFLM010000210.1:0-10701 GCF_041928655.1 Pelatocladus sp. BLCC-F211
TCAATTTCAAAGATATTTGTGTGGGGTTAGTAACCGAATTAATGAGAATTAATCGTAATAAACGTAAATATTATCAACAGGGTTTAAGGGCTATGAAGCTTATCGAGTCTATGTTTTAGCTTATTTCGTCGCCCCCTCAGACGACTTACATCAATTCAGATTAAAAAGTAAAAAGATAATCCCCATAAATAAAAATTAGGGGCTAGCCTATGGCAATGCTACACCTACAAAATCAATATTTTCTTTTTCCTTGATGAGTATCTTTTTGCTTCTTATACTATTTCTTTATGAAGCTGCGCTAAATTTTATTGACTTCTTCTTTCTTTGTATACTTTGTGGTTCGTTCCTTATATAATTAGGCGCATCTTCATACAGAATTGGTATTACTTTTGCCTTGTTTGGTAATTATCTTTTGAAAAGTAGATATTTTTTCTAAAGTTGTAGCAATTCTATCAATAACTCTTTGTCTTTTTAGTTTATATTAAAAAAAGTAAATTTTTTGGAAAACAGCATACACAATATGTATGTCCTTGTATGACCAATTCTGAATTAACTGGGCGCGAGGAAGGCTAACCGTGACATCACCACTACAAATATTACAAAGAACCGACGAATCTCTGCTTGCGGAATTTTTTCAAGCATCTGTAGGTACATGGCACTCAGAACGCCGCTATTACACTTTACCAGAGGGAGAAACCAAAGAAATGGTAAGTGTAATTACGATCAAATTTTTGGAGCAAGGAAGCGAAGAATTACGTAAATTAGCTGACATGCACGGCTTACCTGATACAGCAAGCTTAACCTGTGGTGCTGAAGTTATATGGGAAAGCACTAATTCGATTTCAGGAAGAAAAGAATCAAAGGGAACAACTTTATTTGGGGCTTTAGGTAACACACTATATCGCGATCGCGGTTTCGCCACAACCAAGCCAGTGACAGCCGATTATTACTTCCCCAATCCCACAACCTTATGTTTGCGAACTGAGTACAATAATTCCGTATTTGAGGAAGAATTAAAGCTAGTCGGTAGCAAGTACCGCACACGCCAATCTATAATTTCTCGCGCGGGTGAACAATTGATGATTGGTCAATATTTGGAAAAACGGATTTAAGTACAAAGAAAGTAGCCCTTTCAAGGTGTAATCTATTTTTCTTGGTGTCTTAGTGTCTTAGTGGTTAAAAAGTAAACATATTAACCACTAATTAACTAAGATGTAATATTTAATAATGATTCCCTGACTTGCGATAATGCACAGCAGTAACACCATCGTCTAGAACCTGACCATTATCTACAGTCGCATAAACTAGCCAGTGGTCGCCTGCTTCCATCCGAGTTTCTACGGTACATTCAAGGTAAGCTAACGCATCTGTCAGGATAGGATTACCATTCTCGGCTTCTGTAGTAGCAACACCCTCAAAACGATCTTGCGCTGGGCCAAAGGGTTTGAGGAAGTGTTTCATTAACCCTATATGATTCCCTTCTTTGAGAATATTAAGAACAAATTGATTACCAGAGTGTGTCAAAGGTTCAACAGCCCGCTCTTTAGCAACAGCAATAGTAAAGCCAGGAGGACTAAAGCTAGCTTGAGATACCCAAGAAGCTAACATAGCGCTAGATACTTCCTCTCGTTTAGCTGTAATCACGCACAGAGAACCAATAATTCGCCCAACAGCTTGTTCGACATTGGTAGCAGGTTGGCTAGAAGTACGTACTTTTTTGACTTTTTTCAGTGCTTGCGCGAAGTCTGTTCCGGCTTCTTCACAAGTTTGTAAAGTGACATCGTTGGGTTTGAATTTGACTCGGATGGGTTCAAAGCCAAACTGATAACCAGCATCTTTAAGTTTACCTTCAATTAGATCAATAGCTTCGCCACTCCAACCGTAGGAACCAAACACACCGGCGAGTTTATTTTTAGCAGCCGTGGAAAGCACAATACCCAAAGCAGTTTGTACTGGTGTAGGTGCATGTCCGCCAAGGGTAGGAGAACCAATGATAAAGCCTGCTGCTTTCTCAACAGCAGCTTGAATCTCACTAGGTTCGGCGACTTCGCAATTGATGGATTCGACGCTGACACCTGCTTTCGTGATTCCGTGGGCGATCGCTTGTGCTAATGTTGTGGTATTCCCGTAAGCGGAAGCATAAATTAATGCCACTGTGGTATCTAAAGATGTCTGTTGCTGACTCCATTCCCGATAGGCTTGAGTTAGATCAATCAAGCCATAACGCACCAAAGGCCCGTGATTGGGCGCGTACATTCTCACCTGCAAATCGACCAATTTGTCCAATGTAGTTTCGATTTGACGGGCATGGGGAGCCATGAGACACTCAAAATAATAGCGTCTGTCTTCCAGAAAAGCTTGCCAACCTTCATCAAATACCTGATCGCCGCAGATATGCGCGCCAAATAACTTATCTGTGTATAAAATTTCCGTTTCTGGATCATAGGTGCAAAGTTGATCCGGGTAGCGGGGGTTAGGTGTAGGAATAAATTGCAAATGATGACCTTTGCCTAAATCCAGGGTTTCTTCCCCACGTTTAATCAGAATCGGTAAATCAGGATTTTCCAATGCGCCCCGCAAATTGATTGCTCCTGGATTAGAACAAACGAAAATTATCTGCGGCGCACGTTCCAGTAAAACTTTTAAAGTAGCAGCACGATTCGGGTTGACATGACCAAGAATTACATAATCAATCTGTTTTAAATCAAACCGTTTTTGCAGTGCATCTAAGTAAATTTCCGTAAAAGTTTCCCCCGGCGGATCAATTAGGGCAATTTTATCCCCTTGAATCAAATAAGAATTCGCAGTTGTACCCTTAGCTAGGGCGTATTCAATTTCAAATCTCAGACGAGTCCAACTGCGCGATCGCAATATTGTTGTGTCTGTTGCAATGGGGAGAATTTGAACGTCACGAGGTTTTGTGGATGTCATAGTTTTTTAGGGATCGGGGATCGGGGATTGGGGAAGGTAGGGGTCCCCTTTGGGGATAAGGGGCAGGTGGGGCAAGGGGCAACGGGGATTGGGAACTGGGAACTGGGAACTGGGAATTAGAAATAGCTGATCAGGAACTGGGGACTAATTTATTTCCTAATCCCCGATCCCCGATCCCTTCTAATAATGATTTCCAACTTTGCGATGATGCACAGCCGTTAAAGCCTCTGACTTACTCACCCGTCCCGCTTCAACTGTACTGTAGACAATCCAGTGATCGCCGCAGTCCATCCTACTGGTAACTTCACATTCCATGTATGCTAAAGCGTCGGTGAGGATAGGTGTACCGTTTTGGGCTGGCTGGGTTCTCACTCCTTCAAAACGATCTGCACCAGGGGCGAAACGTTTGAGGAAGTGTTTCATTAAACTTTGGTAATTACCTTCTTCCAGCACATTCAACACAAATTTATCGCCCACCTGCATCAGTGATTCGATCGCCCGATCTTTTGCTACTGCGATCGATATTCCCAAGGGTTTGAAGCTAGCTTGACTAACCCAAGAAGCTAGCATGGCACTTTTAACATCGCCTTTTTGGGCAGTAATGATATACAACCCACCGCTAATTCTACCCAAGGCTTTATCCAAGTCTGCGCCAAGGGATTTCATGGCTTTAATGCTTTTATCGCGTGTTACCCATTGGCCTAAATCTGTTCCTGATTCTTCCAACAACTTGTAGGTGTTTTCTGTGGGTGTTTCTCGAATTTGAATGGCTGGGAAAGCTAATGTTAAACCCAAATCCCGGAATTTATTCATCAAGGGATAAATCGGTTCATCATCACCACCATTGGATTCAAAAATCCCCACAGCCTGTTTTTCTTTCACAGCACCTAACACAGTACTGAGAGCAGTTTGTGCTGCTGGGTTGGATACTGGCGGCGTCCCCACAACAATTCCTGCACATCGACCGACAAGTTCTTGAAGTTCTTGCAAATCTGCGGTTTTCAGGTCTACCAATTCCACTGCTACACCTGTTTTGGTGATACCGTTAGCAACAGCTTGCGCTAGGCGATCGCCCCAACCATAACCAGAAACGTAAAATACACCAACCGTAGTTTCTGCTTTGGTTTGAGATTGGCTCCAAGTGCGGTAACGTCCGGTTAGTTCTTCAACGTTGTGGGAAAGTAGCGGGCCGTGACCTGTAGCAATCATACCGATTTTTTCTAGTTCACCCATACGCTTGAGGGCTGACAGTACCGACCGGGCATTAGGAGCCATTAAGCATTCGTAGTAAAATTCAAAATCTGGGGATATGGCCGCTAAATCTTCGTCAAATGTCGCATCTGAACAGTAATGCAACCCAAAAGCATCGCATGTAAACAGAATTTCGGTTTTGTGGTCGTAGGTAAAGATCGTGTCAGGCCAGTGTAAGTTTGGTGCAATCACAAATTCTAATTCGTGACCGTTACCTAAATCTAAGCGATCGCCATTTTTCACAATCCGCCGTTTGAAGGGTTGATGTACCAAGTCTTCCAAAAACTGAATCGCGACCTTGGAACCAACAACGGTGATCTCTGGGGCTAGTTGCAGAACATCTTTAACTAAACCACTGTGATCTGGTTCAGTATGACTGATAATTAAATAGTTAATGTCTGCTGGGTCTATTTGATTTTTGAGGGTATCTAGATATAGCTGGCGAAATTTTTCGTGGGAGGTATCGACTAAAGCTGTCTGCTCACCGCGTATGATAAACGAATTATAGGTAGTACCGTTTTGCAGACCGAATTCAATATCGAAGCGATCGCGATCCCAGTCCAGAGAACGAATAGCTGTTGTGTCCAACGCAATATCAGTTACCTGGATGGTCAGTCTTTTTTTGGGATTTTCGGCGAGTGCTACCATAACTGCCCTCCATAGCGAATGAGTATTTTTTCCTGTATTTATATTTTGACACGAGGTTATTGTAAATATTTATTAAATAATTTATAGATTAGTTAAAAAAAGCTAAAAGTATAAATTTGTACCAAGCTCAGGAGTGAGCGAGACTTCACTACTGGGTGAAATTCAAAATTTTGGGTGCTGTCTACTGAAGATGGTTAGAGTCTCTTGTAACTTAATTAAGTAACCTTAGATAGAAGAAATGTATAACTGTATTCTTCTAGTATGGTTTTAGCAACATTGAAAGTGCCATCCACAAAGATTGTATTGCTATTGCTTTCTTTCTGGCATTACTAAGAAATTTTAGGAAAATTCTTACGTAGATGTACTCAGAAAATTGGTTAGCTTTAATAATTGGTAATTCTCGCTTGCACTGGGGTTGGTTTGAAGGTAAAACACTTTGCCATACCTGGAATACAGAACGTCTTCCTAAGTCGTTTGTATATGAATTATCTCAATGTCGAAACCTTAACGAAATACTCAACAGTCTTTCTCTGACTCCCCACAACCCCCACACCAAGCACACCCCTGAAGTCCCCATTCCCCTCCTTTTCGCCTCAGTAGTTCCTAGTCAAACAGCATTATGGTTAACTTACCCAAATGTACGTGTTATTACCTTAGATGAAATACCTCTCCAAGCTATGTATCCCACTTTAGGAATAGATCGGGCTTTGGCGTTATGGGGTGCGGGGATAACTTGGGGTTTTCCCATGTTAGTAATAGATGCGGGTACAGCATTGACTTTCACCGGTGCTGATGCGAATCAAAATCTTGTTGGGGGTGCGATTTTGCCGGGATTGGGTTTGCAAATAGCGACTCTTAACCAAAAGACTGGACAGTTACCAAATGTGGAATTACCCGAAGATTTACCGCAACGGTTTGCTGTGAATACTCCAGAGGCGATCCAAAGCGGGGTGATTTATAGCTTGTTAGCTGCAATTAAAGATTTTGTTGAGGCTTGGTGGCAGTTATTTCCCCAAAGTAAGATTGCTATTACTGGGGGCGATCGCACTTTGTTAGTTAACTATCTCCAATCTCATCTACCACAGATAGCAGTACATATAGTTGTAGAACCAAATTTAGGATTCTGGGGAATGCGAGAAATTGTAGCTAGTTGTTAATTATTCATTATCTATCCTTTAATAAAATCCCGAATATCTCTAGCAACAATCGCCGCACACTTTTCTGGCAAATTTTGTCCTACATGATCGATGATTTTCAGATTGGCTTGTGGAATTATTTTTGCGTAATTATTACTCTTAGCCAAAGCATCTGGAGAGTCTTTCCCACCCTGTAAAATTAAAACAGGAACTGTTACAAAATCTAATTTATCTTGTACTAATTCTGCATGAATTTCTGGTAATTGACGCAAGAATAATAACTCACTACCTGTTGGATTTTGCAGCATTAATTGTTGTTGTTGCCAATCATGTTCTATTTGCGTATCTAAACCCAGAATTTTAGTCAAAGGACGAAGTATTCTTAATATTTTAAATATCCATAGCGGACGTTTCATCAAACCCTGTAATTTTTGACAATTTTTGTCTAATGCTTCAGTTTTTACACCTTCTGGTGCTAATAATACTAAGCCATATACTTGTTCTGGATACTTTAAAGCATAACTTGTAGCAATCCAACCACCAAGAGAATGCCCCACTAAATACACTCTTTCTAATTTCAAAGCATTTAAGAACTCAGCCAGACATTCTACTTGCAAATCTATCGAGTAGTGAATATTAGGATAATCCGATTCACCGAAGCCGAATAAATCTGGTGCAAAACAATGGAAACCTAATGAAAGCATTTCCATTACTGCTACCCATTCACTACTATCATTCCAAGCACCATGCAAAAAAACTACAGGTATTCCATCACCGACTTCACGCCAGAATAATAACCCTTGAGACAGCTTTCTCCGAGAGTTACGAAATAAGTTATTCATTTTTAATTTAGTAATTAAGTTTTAAAATTGTAAATTGATACTAAATAGTAGATAGTAGTTAGTGAAAAATTTTAACTACTAACCACTAACCACTAAAAATTATGCCAGTGTTGTCAGACCTTTTAAGTAGTCTTCTAATTGGCGATTATGGTCATGAGACATAAATTCTGGAGGTAAAGATTCGAGAGGAAAAGCCTGGATTTCCATTACTTCTAATGTGTCTTGAATCTCCATTTTTCCTTGTACGTCTGCTTCCACTACAATACAAATTGAATGGATTCTTGGATCACGGTCTGGAGCAGAGTATACTCCTACTAAACGTCTAATCCTGACTAATTCTAATCCCGTTTCTTCCATCAGTTCTCGACGGACTGAATTCGGTATGTCTTCTCCCCAGTCTACCATCCCTCCAGGTAAAGCCCAACGACCATTATCTCGCCTTCGGATTAGCACTATTTGACCATCGGGTAAAATAGGAATAATACTTGTACCAGGGATCGGATGACGGAAAATAATCCCCAGTACAGTTTGTCCAAATCGCCATAAACCACGTGTGGATTGAATTGCCACAGTAAAAAAAGCCAGAACGTTCAATCTTCAAATATTGGTAAGTTATGTGTGTTGTACTTTGAAGTTACCCACTAATCACATTTGCTCAACTAAATTGTTAAGTATGTTCTTATACAATAAGACTTGTGATTTTGGGATTGATTCTAATGCTTAGGTTAGAACATACAAATTTTAACATTTACGTTGCAGTAATTATAGTGAATGTGAGTATACATAATTTAGTTTTGCTAAACAAGCTATAGGTTAGATAAAAACAAAGAAGTATAGTGATTTTTCTATAAACCTAATCTAGTTTTTTATAAAAATGTATGACCTTATTCTAAGATGGTTTAAGCCTTATTCAAAAACTTTATAATATCTTTGCTTTCTACATATAACCAATATTTTTATTCTTTTAAAATAGAAATAAATTCACGAATTATCAAAGAAACAGATATATTGTTTTGTAGTAATGATTTAAAATTGTACTCTTCCTTGTTAATTGTATACATTAATTGTAATCATAGTTTTTTGTTAAATCACATTAACAGTAATTTGTATTATCTAGTTACAAATTACAAGTGAGCTAGAGTTAAGGTTAAGCACATTGCTGATATATTAATTTTTGCTCAGTGATAATTTATAGCTCATATTAATTTCGCGTCCTATTTTATCACTTACTGTCATTAATACTTCTAACTAGGGATAGAGTTAAGAAGACACAGAATCGGAATTTAAGTTGACAAAATCAATAAAGATACGTTAGGATATATTGCTGTTTAACAGTACAAGATATAAAAACCTACCGGGTCAGAAACCCCACGCCTAAAGATAGGGTCTTAAAAAGCCTTAATCTGACCAGACTAAGTACCTTACGTACTACGTTAGAGGCAAGAGTCTAAAGCTAGGGGCTTCCTACGAAGATATAAACATTTTGTACTTGTACCCTTAGGGATCTTGCTACAACTGTGCGGTAGGGCATCCCGTGCAGTCTAAACAAAGCTCATACATGTGAACAAGTATTTTATGGTTTGCCGCCGGGCAGTCGGTGAACTTTAAACAGATGCTTGTGGAGGGGAATCTGGACGGGGTTTTGGAACAGAGATGATCCAAAACTAGACAAACCCGATGAAGCAAGAATCTCCCGCCACAGCGTAAAGCTTGGCCGTGAGAGTGTCAATAAATAACCCTGCTGCCTTCAGCCGTAGGATTATTCAAAGCTTCACTAGGCTCAAACTACAATTAAAGTAAAGATAATCCTAGTTGAAATTGTCTAGATATCGCCTAAGTAAGGCTTTTTGTTGTTTATTCATGAGGTGAACATGGCTAAGCGCCGCAATCCGAAAAAAGAAAAGGCGCTACGGAACCAGGCATATGCCCGAAAGTTTCGTAAACGGACTACCACAGGAAGGATGCAGAGAAGATTCCAACAAAGACCACCGAAGAGTGAAGAGGATGAGGGAGCAGCAGCAGTTGATGCTGAATAATTTCCCTACTCAAAAGGTTGCTCTTTTTTTGTTTTAGTTGTTAGGCGTATATACCTACGCCTTTTTTTTATTACATGTAGAAACGTGAAATTTCGCGTCTCTACACAAGATTTTTGTATTATCCAAGCTCTATTGGGTAGAGGCGCACGACTGTAAATCCGGCGCTGCTGGTTTGACGTATGAATCCTTGTAGAGACGTAGCATTGCTACGTCTCTACCAATCACCAGCTATTCTGCAATTTGAGTGCGGGCATTTATAATTGCTGTTCTTACCTGATCGAAACCTGTACCACCATAGCTGTTACGAGCAGCAACTACTTTCCGAGGCGATATTGCTTCGTAAATATCTTCTGCAAATGCGGGATGAAGTTGTTTCCACTCTTCCAAGGTTAAATCTTTGAGGAGTTTGCCAGCAGCAATACTGGTTTTTACAACTTTACCTACGAGATTGTATGCTTCTCGGAATGGTACACCTCGTGCTGCTAGGTAATCTGCGACATCGGTAGCATTAGAGAAGTCTTCACACACTGCTTGTGCTAAACGCTGGGTGCGAAATTCTAAACCTTCTCGTAGCAAAATTGTCATTGCTTCTAGACATGCTTTGATAGTATTAACACTATCAAATAGACCTTCTTTGTCTTCTTGTAGGTCTTTGTTGTATGCCAAGGGTAGTCCCTTCATGATTACCAACAACCCTTGGAGATGGCCGAAGACACGCCCAGTTTTACCCCGTACTAATTCTGGGACATCGGGGTTTTTCTTTTGGGGCATAATGCTGGAACCTGTTGCACAACTATCTTTCAGGGTGACAAAACCAAACTCTTCAGATGCCCAAAGAATAATTTCTTCGCTCAGACGGCTCAGGTGAACCATGATTAAGCTAGCAGCACATAAAAATTCGATCGCAAAATCGCGATCGCTCACCCCATCCAAGCTATTAGCATAAGCGCTATCAAAATGCAATAGTTGGGCTGTGTAATGGCGATCAATGGGGAAAGTAGTTCCAGCCAAAGCACCACAACCTAAAGGAGAGATGTTGACTCGCTTCTGGACATCTCCCAAGCGTTCCCAATCCCGTTGTGCCATTTGAAAGTATGCCAACAAATGGTGAGCTAAACTTAGAGGCTGGGCGCGTTGTAAGTGGGTGTAACCAGGGATTAAAGTTTCAACGTGATTCTCAGCAATATCTAAAAGGACACTTTGGAATTCTCGTAGTCGCTGACGAATTTGTTGAATTTGGTCGCGTAAGTATAATCTGGTATCTGTTCCTACTTGATCATTACGAGAGCGTCCAGTGTGTAGCTTTTTACCTACATCACCAATAATTTCCACAAGACGATGCTCAACAGCAAAGTGTACATCTTCTGCTTCAATGCCAGGGTTAAACTTGCCTTGGCGATATTCTTGGCGAATCTGTTCTAAACCAGCAACTAATTGCTCTCCTTCTTCAGGAGGAATGATACCGCATTTAGTTAGCATCTGAGCATGAGCAACAGAGCCAGTCAAGTCATATTCGATTAGTTCAATGTCAAAACTAATACTTGCATTAAAGCGAGCGATCGCAGGATGTAATGCTGATTCAAATCGCTGACTCCAAGTTTGCTGTTCAGTCATGTTCGGGAACTGGGGATGGGGGAGACAAGGGAAGGGGGACAAGGGAAGGGGGACAAGGGAAGGGGGACACGGGAGACAACTTCTCAGTTATCAGTTAACAGTTAAGCTGTTCCACATTTAGTTTGCAATAGCAGCATTTCCTTTATTTTTTACTTTTCGTCCCCATTGAATTATTAGTTCTCCCTGATTTAACAATCTATCCAGTAAATTCTTTAACTCATCTACTGATTTAAATAACCGATG
>NZ_JBHFLM010000211.1:0-21331 GCF_041928655.1 Pelatocladus sp. BLCC-F211
TGGGGGCAGGGGAGCAAAATCCCCAAAACTTGGGGGCAGGGGGCAAAATCCCCAAAACTTGGGGGCAGGGGGGCAAAATCCCCAAAACTTGGGGGCAGGGGGCAGAATCCCCAAAACTTGGGGGCAGGGGGCAGAATCCCCAAAACTTGGGGGCTAGGGGCAAAATCCCCAAAACTTGGGGGCAGGGGGGCAAAATCCCCAAAACTTGGGGGCAGGGGAGCAAAATCCCCAAAACTTGGGGGCAGGGGGGCAAAATCCCCAAAACTTGGGGGCAGGGGGGCAAAATCCCCAAAACTTGGGGGCAGGGGGGCAAAATCCCCAAAACTTGGGGACTAGGGGCAATCCCCCAAAACTTTGGGTCTGGGGGCTGGGGTTACGGAGGTAAAAACTGGGCATTCTAACTAAAACATCTACCCATAAACCATAACAATGCCCTTACGTAAAACAACCAATCGCATTCGTGGAACAACACCCCAAATTGAAGAATTTGCACGTCAACTACGCCAGAATTTAACTCCTGCTGAAGCTTATTTGTGGGAAGCCTTGAGAAATAAACAACTAGGAGGATTACGTTTTCGGTGTCAGCATCCAGTTGGGCGGTTTATTCTAGATTTTTATTGTCCTGCTTGCAAACTGGTGATAGAAGTAGACGGGGGAATTCACCAAACACAACTTGACTACGACGAAGCTAGAACTGAGAAACTCCAAGAATATGGATATCGAGTTTTACGATTTACCAATAAAGAAGTGATGAGCGATCGCGATCGAGTTTTGCAGATTATTTTGACAACAGCCCAAACGCCATTCTCCCCTGAATCTACCACCCCCTAAATCCCCTGCCCCCGTAACCCCAAATATTGGAGGTAATTTAGGAGAATTTGAGTAGTTAAATCCCTCCAAATAGAAGACTTTAAGCAATTCAATCCCCCAAAACTTGGGGGTAGGGGGCAAACACCCCACTTGTAACGAGAGAGAAAACCCCCTAAATCCTATGCCAGACTTTCAATTTAACGAAAAATATTTATCCCAAATACCCGCCTTACAACTATTAATAAACCTGGGCTACAAGTACCTAACACCCAAAGAAGTCCACAAGCAACGACGCGGTAAACTCAACAACGTACTCCTAGAAGACATCCTTTGCACCCAACTACAAGAACTCAACCGCATCACCTTCAAAGGACAGGAATATTTATTTAGCTCGGCAAATATCCAAGAAGCAATCCTACGCCTGAAAAACCTGCGCTACGATGGCTTACTGAAAACCAACGAAGCAATTTACGACTACCTCACCCTTGGTACTAGCCTAGAACAAACCATCGATGGCAGTTCCAAAAGCTACAGCCTGCGTTACATCGACTGGCGCAACTGGCAAAACAATGTCTTCCACGTCGCCGCCGAATTTAGCGTCGAACGCACCCGCAGCACTGAAACAGCCCGCCCGGATATTGTCCTGTTCGTCAACGGTATCCCCTTCGCCGTCATCGAGTGCAAATCTCCCAAAATCGAAGTCGAGCAAGCCGTCTCTCAGTGTATCCGCAACCAGCGCGACGAATATATACCCAAACTCTTCACCTACACCCAACTGCTACTAGCAACCAACAAAAACGAGGTTAAATATGCGACCGTTGGCACTTCTGCTAAATTCTGGAGTGTTTGGTGCGAAGATTTAGACCAAGATGAAGACATTACAGCCATCGTTAACACCCCCCTCCTAGACGAGCAAAAAAAACGCCTGTTCTCCGGTGAGTTTGCCTCTACACATGATTTTTTTGACAATCTAGCCGCAAAAGGAACGCGACAACTCACCACCCAAGACCGTATTATTTATAGTCTGTGCCGTCCCGAACGACTACTCGATCTAATATACCAATTCACTGTGTTTGATGCTGGCGTACGGAAAGTCGCGCGCTACCAACAATTCTTTGCAGTTAAAAGCATTCTCCAGCGCGTCAAACAAATAGATAGCCAAGGACGGCGAAAAGGCGGTGTTGTCTGGCACACTCAAGGCTCAGGGAAATCCCTGACAATGGTAATGATGGCGCGATCGCTGGCGCTCGACCCAGATATCCCCAACCCGCGCATTGTTCTAGTAAGCGATCGCGTTGACCTGGACGAGCAAATAAAAACAACCTTTGCCAGTTGCGGGATGCAGCCCGTAAAAGCGAATTCTGGCAGCCATCTGGTAACACTAATTGAAGAAAATAAAGCAAATATTATTACAACCCTCATCCATAAATTTACTGCTGCTCTGCGGGTGAAAAAATTCTCCGACCCCGACCCAAATATTTTTATCCTGGTGGACGAAAGCCACCGCAGCCAGTACGGCAGTTTCCACCCCAAAATGAAGCAAGTGTTTCCCAACGGGTGTTACCTGGGCTTTACTGGCACACCTCTAATGAAAAAACAAAAAAGCACCTTTAACAAATTCGGCGGCATGATTGAACCCTCTTATACCATCCGTCGTGCCGTTGAAGATGGAGCAGTTGTACCCTTGCTTTACGAAGGTCGTCACAGCGAACAGGAAGTTAATCAAAAAGTAATTGATACATGGTTTGAACGTCTGTGTAGTGGACTCACTGAGAAGCAAAAGGCAGACCTCAAGCGCAAATACAGCCAAGCAAAAGAACTCAACAAAACCGAACAAACTATTTATTGTCAAGCCTTCGACATCAGTGAACACTACCGCCAAAACTGGCAAGGCACAGGCTTTAAAGCCCAACTCGTCGCCCCCAGCAAAGCCAGCGCTCTCAAGTATAAAAATTTTCTCGATGAAATCGGTTATGTTACCTCTGAAGTCATTATCTCACCCCCGGATACCCGCGAAGGCTACGAAGAGATAGAGGAGGAACCAACCGATGAAGTCCAAAAATTTTGGTTGCAAATGATCAAACGTTACGGTTCAGAACGAGAATATAACCAGCAACTTATCAACAGCTTTAAATATGGTGACACCCCAGAAATCATAATTGTCGTTGATAAACTACTAACTGGTTTCGATGCTCCCCGTAACACCGTGCTTTATTTGACTCGTTCCCTGCGAGAACATTCACTTTTGCAGGCGTTCGCCCGCGTTAACCGTCTCTACTCCGACGAAGCCACAGGGGCAGAAAAAGAATTTGGCTATATTATTGACTATGCCGGGGTGCTGGGGGAACTGGACAAAGCCTTGACCACCTATAATGCACTGGAAGGCTTTGACGAAGACGACCTAGTTGGAACTCTAACCAACATTCGCGAAGAAATCAGCAAACTACCGCAACGCTACGCGGATTTGCTGGATATTTTCAAAGAAATTAAAAACAGCCACGACGAAGAAGCCTACGAGCGACTTCTCGCTAACGAACAACTGCGGGATGAGTTCTACGAATGCTTAACTTTATTTGCAAAAACCTTGGCTAATGCCCTATCTTCAGAACAGTTTTTGCAAGGTACGCCCGATTCTACAATTAACCGTTATAAAAAAGACTTAAAACGCTTCCAAAACCTCAAAGTAGCGGTGAAATTCCGCTACCAAGAAGCCGTTAATTATCGAAACTTAGAACCTAAAATCCAAAAATTGCTGGACACCCACATTTCTGCTACCGAGGTAGTGCAAATTGCAGCCCCCCTTAACATCTTCGATGAGGAAGCATTTCAAACTCTCAAACAACAACAAAGTAACCCAGCATCTCTGGCTGATACGATCGCCAGCGCTACCAAACGCACTGTTACCGAAAAGATGGAAGATGACCCAGCTTTTTACCAACAGTTTTCAGAACTCATCCAACAAGCTATTAATGATTTTCGCGCCAAACGTATCTGCGAAGTCGAATACCTGCGGAAAGCCGAGGAAATCCGCGACGCTATAGTTAACCGCAAAACCGATAATTTACCCGAAGAACTGCGACACAATCCCGATGCTTTAGCCTTCTACGGCTTGCTGAAAACCTTTACCACCAAACACATCCACAATCAAACCGAAATCAAAACCATTAGTGCCGAGAGTGCATTAGCAATTTACAATATCATTGATAATCATGTAATTGTCGATTGGATAAACAACGAAAATATCCAAAGAAACATGATGAACGACATCGACGATTACCTGTATGATGTATTGCGCGACCAACATGGCATCCATTTCGACCAAGATGAAATGGATAAAATTATCCAAGAGTCGTTGCAACTCGCAAGACGTAGAATGGCACAATGAGCGCAACTACCCGCACTATCAACTATGGCAACGAAACTATTGCCTTTGAGGTCAACTTTTCGGAGCGCAAAACCCTAGATATCTCCGTTCACCCCAATCAACAGGTTACAGTCAAAGCCCCCGTTGATGCCCTACTCGAAGAAATTGACAGACGTGTAAAGAAACACGCCAGATGGATTCTGAAGCAACAGCAGTTTTTCAGCCAATTTGATCCCCGCACCCCATCCCGGCAATACATTGGCGGCGAAACCCATCTCTATCTAGGACGGCAATACCGTTTAAAAATCGAGATAAATTTGCAACCATCAGTCAAACTCAAAGGGCGTTATATTCACGTACAGACTCCCCAACCCGGCTGCACCGAAACAACCCAAAAACTGCTGGAAAACTGGTATTTAGAACGCGCCAAAGTTAAATTTAACGAGCGGTTAGATTTCTGCTTTATACCTTTTAAACATTTTGGATACTTCCCCCCCAGCCTGAAAATTCGCCGTCTTGATAAGCGATGGGGTAGCCTCACAGCCACTAACACCATTATCCTCAACCGCGATTTAATTCGCGCTTCCTCTAGAGGTATCGATTACGTCATTACCCACGAACTCTGTCACCTCAAGCACCCAGACCACAGCAGCGCTTTTTATGACTTTCTCAGTTCTATCATGCCCGACTGGGAAAAACGCAAACTCAGGCTTGAGCAAATGCTCGTTTGAGTTTGAGCAACCCCACCCCTGAGCGGAAATTAAGCTAAAATTCAAGCAGTGCAAGGACTTTCCATTTATCTAGCCCATGCTTGAAAACCTGCAAACCCAATTTTACGAACTAGAACAATTCGCCAACTCCCTTGTCTCTAATCAGTTGACGCATCTGAGTTTATTCAGCGTTGGTATAATTTTTTTTGCCGGACTGATTACCAGTCTGACGCCCTGTATGCTATCTATGCTGCCGATTACTGTCGGCTACATTGGCGGTTATGAAGCGAAAAGTCGTCTGCAATCAGCCGCCCAGTCTACTTGGTTTGCTTTCGGATTAGCAACCACTCTTGCAAGTTTGGGGATAGTAGCAGCTTTAGTTGGAAAAGTCTACGGACAAATCGGTATCGGTTTGCCAATTATTGTCAGTGTGATAGCTATCCTCATGGGGCTAAACTTACTAGAAGCTTTGCCATTGCAAATGCCCTCTTTTGGTGGTACTGATTGGATTTCTCAAGAATTACCTCAAGGTATGCGAGCCTATGCGATCGGTCTGAGTTTTGGTTTAGTCGCTTCTCCTTGCAGTACTCCTGTTTTAGCAAGTTTATTAGGTTGGGTTGCTAATACACAAGACCTAATTTTAGGTGCGGTTTTGCTCATTTCTTACACCGCAGGACATGTAGCACCATTAATTTTGGCAGGTACGTTTACTGCTTCTATTAAAAAAATACTAGAATTACGCCGTTGGTCTAGTTGGATTAACCCAATTAGCGGGGCGTTGTTGGTAGGTTTTGGTGTTTTTTCCCTCGTTTCTCGTATTCCTTTTAGTGGTTAGTGGTTAGTAGGTAAGCTAAGTACAGCTTTGCATTAATTCGTAGCTTTTTTAAACGCAGAGGGACGCAGAGTCTTTATGAACTTAATTCATCCTGTACTAAGTAACAATTCACGATAATAAATCAACTATCAATAACCAATTATTAACTACTAACTACTAATAACCAACTACCAACTATTAACTACCAACCAAAAACTTACTACTAACAATTTACAAATGACTTTAGACAATACAAAGAATTCAGTTTCTGAAAGTTCACCTGAAACATCTACAGAACAATCTACTGAAAAATCAAATTGGTGGTCGCTTGTCGTACAATTCTTACGGCAGGAATTTTTACCTGTACTGACAGATTTACGTTTAGCGATCGCACTCTTACTGCTCATTGCTCTATTTAGTGTCACTGGTACTGTCATTGAACAAGGTCAATCACTGGATTTTTACAAAGCTAATTATCCAGAAAACCCAGCTTTATTTGGTTTCCTCTCTTGGAAAGTGATTTTAACTGTAGGGTTAGATCATGTTTATCGTACCTGGTGGTTTTTTGCTTTACTCATCTTTTTTGGTACTAGCTTAACTGCTTGTAGTTTTACTCGACAGTTACCAGCTTTAAAAGCTGCACGTCGTTGGAAGTTTTATGATCAACCTCGACAATTTACTAAACTAGCATTGAGTGCAGAATTAGATCATGGTTCTGTTGATTCCCTGACCCAAATATTACAGAAGCGCAGCTACAAGGTTTTTCAAAAAGAAGAGCAAGATAATATTCTTTATGCGCGCAAAGGAATCATCGGACGCATCGGCCCCATCATTGTACATATTGGTATTGTCACGATTCTTTTGGGGTCAATTTGGGGGGCAATGACTGGGTTTATGGCCCAAGAAATGATAGCTAGTGGTGATACATTCCAGGTTAAAAATATTATTGATGCAGGGCCTTGGGCTGCAACAAACAAAGCTCAAGATTGGTCTGTGCGTGTGAATCGTTTTTGGATTGATTATACTCCTAGTGGCAGTATTAACCAATTTTATTCAGATTTATCTGTTTTAAATAACCAAAACGAAGAGGTTGATCACAAGAAAATATATGTTAATCAACCTCTGCGTTATCAAGGTGTGACTTTTTACCAAACAGATTGGGGAATTTCTGCTGTGCGGGTGCGGGTTAACCAAAGTCCAGTTTTTCAAATTCCCATGGCGCCACTTAACACTAATAATGGGCGTATCTGGGGAACCTGGATTCCGACAAAACCAGATTTAAGTGAAGGTGTCTCTTTACTAGCCAAAGATTTACAAGGAACAGTATTAATTTATGACGTCGCAGGTCAACTTTTTAACACTTTGCGGACGGGTATGGCTACCGAAATCAATGGTGTGAAACTAACAGTTTTGGATGTCGTTGGTAGCACTGGTTTACAAATCAAAGCCGATCCAGGAATTCCGATGGTTTATTCTGGGTTTGCTTTATTGATGTTGGGTGTGGTGATGAGTTATTTTTCTCACTCACAAATTTGGGCGTTGCAAACAGATGGACACCTGTATGTAGGTGGTAAAACAAATCGCGCCCAGGTAGCATTTGAACAGGAAATTTTAGGAATTTTGGATCGCCTGAGTCAAGAAGGGGATAGGGGATAGGGGATAGGTTGGAAAGGGGACAAGGGGGACGCAAAGAATAAGCAATGACCAATGACCAATGACCAATGACCATTGACTATTGACCTTCAGATTTCACATGGCGAACTTCAATCACTGTATGCACGTTACCACGTGGTGCAAAATCTGCTTTGACGGTGATTTCTAAAGGATCGCAAGCAGCGACAAAATCATCCAAGATTTGATTGGCTGATTCTTCGTGAGAAATGTAGCGATCGCGATAACTGTTAATGTAAAGTTTGAGGGCTTTTAATTCTACCACCAGTTGATCAGGTATGTAGGTAATATGAATGGTGGCGAAGTCTGGATAACCGGAAAATGGACATTTACAAGTAAATTCCGGCAATGTGATATCTATGTTATAGCGTCGTCCGATGCGCGGATTAGGAAATGTAATTAGTTGTCCTTCCGCGATTTCGCGTTCGCCATACTTCATTTCTTGACTTGGCTGTGACACACTTTCAGATAAGGAGTTACTCATAATAGTAATGGTCAATGGTCATTAGTCATTAGTCATTAGTCATACTTGACTTTTAACTTATACCAATTCAATTAATGATTGCAACATCCTTGGTAAAGACGCGATAAATCGCGTCTACAGATGGTCTATTTGTCGCATTCTTTTTTCAAATTGGTATTAGAATTCTTCTGATTGCCAGTCTGGGCAATTGTCACCATCCCAACCATAAGGATGCATACCACAGACTAATAAATTACCACCATATGCTTGACCGTGGTAGTGGCAGCAACCAATGCAAGCTGGATTTTTTTCGGCTGAGGGTTCAACTGGATAGGGAAAACCGGGATCTAAATCATCACCTATGACATCTTCCAATTCCCAGTACATTTCCAAAAATGGTTCAGTCAATTCCTGAAAATACTGATCTATTTCGACAGCGATGGTATTTTGCAGTTCTTCGGTAACTTCTTCTGTAACTTCAACAAAAGCCTCTACCATTTCACTTATTCCCAGGAAAAAGCCTTCGACTTCATCGCTTACTGTTTGTACCATTTCCCAAAAATCCTTTTGCCAATTTTCCATATAATTAACGCTTTAGTGGGTAGTAGTGGTTTAGTATATAAAGTCTGTATCTCAGGGTAAGAGCGGCTTCGGTGTAGGGTGGGCTTGAGTCCTGAAGTAGGAAAGCACACTTGGCGCTGACTGCAAACTAAGTAATCTTGATTTGGTAGAGTGCTATTGTATCTACTGGCGTGATACGACTAAAATGTTGCTTTAGATTTTTAGTTTTTTCAGCGCTGAAGCGCTTACTACGAACTTTTTTCTATTGCACTATTTTAAGCTTGCCACGCTACTACATGGAAATAGTCTATTGTGTTAGTTTGCCGCAGAAGCTATTTTCCCAAGAATGGATATTTAAGCTTAAACTAGACACCTTAAGGCAGTTTCCTAAAGAGTAATATCTTACAAAAATTAAATATTCATCTAACTTTAAGTGCTACCTAACTGATAGCAACGACCAACACCCAGATAAACAGGTTTTAACTAGAGCAGCAGAAGTCCCGCGCTCTACCGCAACGGTGAGCGTCGGCTCTGCGGTGCGAGCAAGCTGAGGAGCCTCCCCAAGGTCGAATTCCACTTCCGAGCGTGGAACAGCGGCGTCTAGAGCGTTTAAGCGAGCAAGTTTGTGGTATAGTTTGTACATCTTGACCATCCCTGCCGTAAGCGAAAACCAAGCTAATAGGTACATGTTGCAAGAAAAATTATGGGTCTTGGGAACCAGGACTCCTGCCCTTGGAGGCAGTGTAAGACCAATAGAATTACCCAGTTGTGGAGGCTACTGCCGATGAATTGGGAAGTCCGTGCTGTACTGTAGGTCAGCGTCGGGTAGTTCACCTAAATTCTACGTCATATAGCAATGGGTTGATCTCAGCAAAACAAAGCTAATATCAACCCAGCATAAATTTATAATTAATTATCGCGTTGCAAACGCTTTAACTCGTTTTCTAAATCCAGGACTTGCTGGCGTAGTCGATCTACATTCTCATTATCGCCTTGAACATCTTTCGCCGTCGGCTGCTCGTCTTCTTCTATAATTTCGATGCGGCGCGGTTCAGATGGAGTGGTTGTTGGTGCTGCTGTAGCATCAGCTGCTTGCTGCTGGGCTTGCTTCATCATGTCCTCAACGAAACGGCGAGCCTCTTCTGTGGTCATTTCGCCCCGTGCCACCATTTCGTCTGCTAGCTTTTGGATTTGCGATCGCACGCCTTCTAGTGTTCCACCTGCTTTCTCGCCCGCGTAAGCAGCTAACCCAACACCAAGGTAAAAAGCTTTTTTAACAATATCCCCAAAACCAGCCATTACAGCCTTTACGCTCCTAAAAATAGGGCGACCCGGAGATTACGCCTACCATAAGCATCCCGTGTTGCTGCTACCTTCCGGTCCTGACAAGATTTGGGCGTTACAGTCGCATAAGTCCAGGTCTATAGATAAGCATAGCATGAAATATTGTATATGTGTGTTATTCGACTACAATTTTCCATTCATATAGTTTGTAGTTAACACAGTCGTTTATGATCAATGGGTCATTGGCTACAATTGTCTGGGCTTCTGCCATTGATGCGGCTTCAAACACCATCATCCCGCCTCCCATCTTTGCCCAGTAGCCAGTTTTAGCATTGTGTCCTTTGGCAATCAAATCTTTTACATAAGCTCTGTGAGCAGGTATATATTGGTCAAAGATAGATTTATCAACTTTGCCTTCTTCAATCTTGACAAAAATCGGCATATACTTGTCATCTCCCATTACAAAAACTAGAGGGTAAGGATGTCAGGCTCCCTACATCCCTTTGTTAGCTGTTTTCTCAAATCATCTTTATATATATAGAATCAAAATTCTATATATCACATAAATATTGTTTCCTAGTAAGGGTTTCAGCCCTTTTGAAACTTTGTAGTTATAGCTACAGTCATAGCTAAAAAACTTTCTTATATTGTGTGTGTTTATTGATATCTTGCACCAAGCGACTAGAAGTCGCGACTACACACAGACGAAGCGTAGCGGCTTTCTATAGACGCGCAAGCGGCTTCTCGTAGAGTAAGGAAGATTACCTACGTGGTTTTAAAAGCTTTGATTTTCCGTTAGTCTGCTTTGTTAGACTTGATTTGTATAGTTTAGTGAAAGTTGAATCACTCTATATTTCACTCTTTGAGAGTCATTAGCATTTCTTTTGTTTTTACATTACCAATCTCAATCTTTTATTGTTACTTTGATTTTGTAACTATTGATATACTCCTTGTGCTAAAATGTTGCGACTTTATCATTTAATAATTGGTGTAGCTGTGTTGGTTTTTGTACCATTGGGATTAAAAGTTACTGGTTCTGGCTCTTCTCAAAAGAGTGATTCCCCAAAAGTGGTACAACTTTCCCGCGCCACCACTCCTAGTCCTAATGGAAACAATATTTGGAAAAAATTTGTGGAGAAAACTGCTAGTCCTAAAGGTTGGCAAGTTTTACCTTGTGATGGTAATACATCTCTATTATGTATCTCTGCAAATGGAGAGCGTATTGGTACGGTAGAGATGTCAATTTTACCCCTTGAAAAACAGCCAAATTTTCAAAAGTTTCTGACTCAAGCTGGTATTAATCCTAGTAAAAAGATAGACCATCAAAATCCTCAGTATCAAACTCAACTATCATTAGCACTGAATACTTGGGTAAATGAACATTACGCCGGATTGGAGAAAGATCGTCAAGGTAGTTATGGCGGAAGCATTAATTTTTCCAGCTATCCATCTCAAAGAGTACAGATTGGTAAACTTCCTGGAGTTCGATATGGCTTTGTTGGGCTAAAGCATCAAGGTGGAGTGCAAGAACAACATGTAGGTTATGTTACCTTTGATGGCAAAGCACTTTATGTGATTACTACTGCTTTTGATCCAACTTCTAAAACAGGTAAGTTTGATAAATTAGAAAATCTGGCAGTTTTTGAGCCTTATTTAGATGCGATCGCTTTGAATTTACGTCTACCCAATTCAATATAAATAAAATATATAACCTCACCCCGTCCTATCGGATACCCCTCTCCTTACCAAAGAGAGGGTAAGGAGGTGAGGTTTTTTATTCATCTTGGCTACTTATAAACTAAGATTAATCAAGACAAAAATTAGTTACCAATTATTTATAAAGATGTTGTGTTTGGTGTAATGTTCACTTCTTGCATTAAGGAACCTGGCTCAAAAGATTTACTAGTTGATGTTTCTTTTGATAATGCAGCAACAACTTTAGATGGAGCTACTTTTTGATTTTTGCCTTGCAAACGTTGCTTTTGGACATATTCTTCCAATTTAGTTTGAGCAGTTGCATATACAGAAGAATTTTTTGGAACTTGCTGGAGGAAGTTCACAGCTGCGTTAAACTCGCCTATTTCCGCCTTATTATAGGCTTGTTGTAACAGAAAAACTGCTCTAATATGCTGCTTTTGCTGGTATTCAGCTAATTTTTTTTGAACTAAATGATTAACAGCATTTTCTTGAGGAATTTGCTGAAGATATTCTAAAGCAGTATTAAAATCTTTATTTCCAGCTTTTTCATAAGCTCTTGCTAATAAATTGTTAGTTTGTGTTTCAATTTTAGCTTGAGCTTGCTTAACGATTGGCTCTGTTTTTGACTGCCAATATAAAATATCAGGTATTTGAGAAGCTGCGTGTATAACCTCTGACCATTGTTCCTGTTCTGATGCTTGTTTAGCTAATAAATATTGCTCAGTAGCAAGTTGCCATTGATTTTGCCATTCTTCAATTGTACTTTGTGCTTCTGGATAAACATTACTCTTTAACGGAATAGATTTTGCCAGAGCGATAGCTTCTTCCAAATCTCCATCTTGAAATTCTTTTGTCGCTTTATATAAAGCTTCTGTTCCAGAATAGGCTGGAGAATTCATTAAAGAATAGACTCCAAATCCCATCACTAAAGAATTAGCCAAGAGTCCTACTCTCATTCCCGTCAGCAAAGGAGGAGATTTCGCAGATACATCTTCTCGAATCAAATTAGGAACTTGTTCACTAGCATTAACAGATGTAGCATTCTGCAAATCTATTGTCTGCGCTGGATAATATTCCATAGACATTTGCTCCAGCGCCCGCAATATTTCAGGTACTGACTGAAAACGATCTTTGTAGTTATAACGGATCATCTGACTGAGAATTGCAGCAAGATAATCGCTAATAGGGGTATGATGAGAACGCCAAAGAAACTCATTACTACGAGGATCTGTTTTTAATTGCAATGGGGACAAACCCGTTAAAGCCTGGATCGCAATCATACCCAAAGCATAGATATCACTATTGGGCTGTGTCTGATCAATAAATTGTTCTGGGGGAATATAACCTAATGAAGTTACAGGAACTCTATAAATTGGCAATACTGTATCTACACCAAAATTTATTGGTTGAATAGAACCAAAATCAATAAGGACTAATTTCCCATCACTAGCACGTCGAACTAAATTTTCTGGCTTCACGTCACAATGAATTACTCCTTGCGAGTGAACAAATTTGAGAATTTCTAATACATCTTTTAAAAATTGAATAATTTCGTATTCAGTCCATAAATAATCAGAACGTTGATTAGTGGGTAATTCTGCTGTCAGTGCATGTCCTTCAATAAACTCTTGCACCAAATAAAAACGTTCGTTTTCTTCAAAACAAGCAATCAGTTGAGGAATTTGATCATGGTGTCCCAAATACCTCAAAGTTTCAGTCTCAGTGAGAAAGTGCAACCTCAACGATTGTAAATAGGCAGGTTGGGAGCTAGAAACCTTTAGTTGCTTAATGACACATTTAGGTTGATGTGGCTGTTCAACGTCAATTGCAACGTATGTTTGTCCAAACACACCAGCACCCAAACTTTGGACAATTTGATACTGTCCTTGTAGTACTTTACCGATCATGTGGTAGGCCATGAGCTGCTTATTAAGTCACCATTTATATTTAGCTTTTCGGTGAATGCTCCCTGTTTCCGGAATTATTGCTCGGTAGATAGTCGAAACTGTTGTTGTTTTATAACACTTTATCTAGTAAAGTTTACGTAGTAAACAAATCATAGATAGTACACTACGTCTGATAAAACAATACAAGTATTATACATTGTCAGTATTTTTGATCACGGCAAAATTTTTTGCTTTAACGTAAGTTCAAAAAAGCTTAGTGCTGACTCAAAAAATACACCTCTCTAAATGAGTATTATTTTGATTTGACCATAGGATGATGTAGAGAAAACATATACTCGGTTTCCTAGTGAAGAGGGGCAACACAAATATTCAGAAGAAACCAGAAACATCCGAGTTTGTGTCAACCCCAATTTCATTCACGAAGGAATAATAATGTTTTACCACAATGATTGCTCACCCAGTATCTGAAAAAATGGCAGTTACAATTATGAACTGCCACTTTTCTCATCACTGTTGCCTTGAGCAGGGCAAAATAGAGACAGGTGTCCCCCCATCCTCAATATGAGCTATTGTCTTAATCCCAGCTGTCCCCACCTCCAAAACAAGAATAATGGGAAGTTTTGCCAAACTTGCGGTGCTAAGTTACTTCTCAAGGAACGCTACCGTGCTATTAAACCCATAGGACAAGGCGGTTTTGGCAGAACTTTTCTTGCAGTGGATGAGGATAAACCCTCTAAACCGCGTTGTGTGATTAAGCAATTTTATCCCCAAGCCCAAGGTACTAGTACTGTACAAAAAGCAGTGGAGTTATTTAATCAGGAAGCAATGCGACTGGATGAATTAGGGAAACATCCGCAAATTCCAGAACTGCTGGCGTATTTTACCCAAGATGATAGGCAATATCTTGTGCAAGAATTTATAGATGGGCAAAATCTGGGAGAAGAATTAACTGCAAAAGGGGCTTTTAACGAAACGCAGATTCGGCAACTGCTCAATAATTTATTGTCAGTCTTACAATTTTGTCATGCTAGGCAAGTCATTCATCGAGATATTAAGCCTGAAAATATTATTCGTCGTAGATTTCCCTTGGAAGGCGAGGAAAATCAACACAACAGGGATTTAGTTCTAGTTGATTTTGGTGCTTCTAAGGTTGTTACCCACACAGCCCTCAACCGTACTGGTACAAGCATCGGTAGTCCAGAATACGTTGCACCGGAGCAAATGCGGGGACAAGCAATATTTGCAAGTGATATCTATAGCTTGGGTGCTACTTCTGTACGACTATTAACCGAGCGATCGCCTTTCGATTTGTACGATATTAATAATGCTACTTGGATTTGGCAACACTACGTTAAAAATCCCGTCAGCGAAGAATTAAGCGGTATTCTCAACAAAATGCTGCAAAGCATTCCCGCCCAGCGTTACCAAACCACAGATGAAGTCCTAAAAGACTTAAATAAAAAATCGTCTGTTGCTACCAGTCTCACTTTACCTGCACAGCCAGTTGTGACTTCACCTCCACTTCCACCAACTCCTACACCAACTCCTACACCAAATCCTAGTTATAATCCTATTGAAAAAGAATTAGAAGAAATGAGAACTACATTTCTCGGTTCTCATAAATCTGCAAATAACAAAACAACGCGCGCACCCCAACCATCAACAAATCAACCATCAACAAATCAACCTGCTCCTCACAGCAAAATCGACGAAGAATTAGAAGAATTACGAGCTAAATATCTCGGTAATAACAATTCTCCCGATATGTGATGTTAATAATTTGTCATTGGTCATTGGTCATTGGTCATTGGTCATGAATCAGTTAACAGTTTAATTTGATAACTGATAACTGATAACTGACAAGTCTCCCGTGTCCCCTTTCCAATCTCCCCAATCCCCAATCCCCAATCCCCGATCCCCGATCCCCTACAACCTCGGATCTATAGGTTCACTCTCTAGTGCCAAAATTCCAACGACGCATTCATGGACACGACGTAGAGGTGCGTGAGTCACAAAACGTTCTAATGCTTCTACACCCAAAGCAAACTCTCGCTTTGCTAAAGAACGCTTGAGTGATAATCCCCGTTGACGCAAACGTTTCATGTTTTCAGGTGTAAAGTACTCCAAGCCATAAACAGTTCGCAAATACTCTTGTCCGCGACATTTCACCGCAGGTTGAATGATTCCTTGATTGTTTTTGACAATAAATTGTATTGGTTTAATGACCATACCTTCACGACCCATTGCTGTCAGTTCTTCCCACCAATGTACTGCTACTACTTCACTGCTTGGGTCTGTTAAATCTATGACTTTATATGCTGTTAGTGACAGTAAGTCGGGATCATGTAGAGCAATATTCGTCACCTCTTGCATGTGCCATTGGTGATCTTTGTCGGTGTGGACGGCTGTTTCTGTTGCCAAGATGTGGAAGGGTGCAAGTCTACAGTCAGAAATCGCCTTAACAGGCCAGCAGTAGCGACGGTAAGCTGTGACGTATTTTTCAGCCATCTCGGCTTTTTGTTGATAGTTGGTTAATTGTAGAGTCAAATCTACACCACGTCGTTCAGCCTTCTCCAGTAAGGTGACAGCATCACCAAGAGCAAGCTTTGATGCAACGCCAACAGGCGCATATTGTTCTCGTAATTGTCTTTGGGCTTTAGCTGACCAAGGTATGAGTTCACACTCTAAGCACACCCAATCAGTCTGAAATTTTTCCCAGAAGCCACTAGCGGTAAGGCAGGTATTTAAGCGTACTAATAGTTCTGTTTCTAGAGTCGGGTCTTCAAAAAACTTGCTGCCTGTACGAGTATAGCAGATACCAATACCTTCGTTAACTACACCGAAGCGCTTTTTCGCTGCTGTTTCATCCCGACAAACAATTACCACTGCTGGTGAACCCATATGTTTTTCTTCACATATGACTTGGGAAATTCCCTGGTTACGATAGTAAACAAAAGCTTGTTCGGGGTGTTCCAAGTATCTCAAAAATTGGGATGTTCCCACTGAAGATATAGTAGGTGGTAGATAAATCAGCCATTTGGGATTGGCTGCAAAACGGCTGATCAGCTCTAGAGCTGCGATCGCATTTTCTTCTCGAATTTTAATATTAGGTAGTAAGCGGGTATGAATAATTCGCTTACCTAGTACATCATTAATATGTAGCACATCATCCCGTTGCTCTTGGGCTGTTATTGCTTCTTTAACAACGCCATCAATAGGTTTGGCTGGTTGAGTATAAGCACGAACAGCAGGAACACTGACTAATTCCTTTTCTGGATAGCGCAGGGCTGTCAGTTTGCCTCCAAAAACACAACCTGTGTCAATATTAATCGTGTTATTCAGCCATTCTGCTGAGAGTACGGATGTATGTCCATAGACGACCGTTGCTTTACCTTGGTATTGTGCTGCCCAATTGTAACGGATAGGCAAGCCAAATTCGTCTATTTCTCCTGTTGTTTCACCATATAAAGCAAATTCCCGGATTTGAGCCGAGCCTCGTCCCTGATATTCTTGCTTCATCCCAGCGTGAGCAACCACGAGCCGACCATCATCAAGGACGTAATGACTTACTAAAGTATCTAAAAATGCTTTCAATTCTTTGGTATGGTGTTCACGCCATTCTTCTGGCAAAGCTTCTATTTCAGCCAAAGTTTTCTCTAGACCATGGTTAACCTTGACAGTTTTACCACGTAATTTCCGCAAAAATTTGTTTTCATGATTACCAGGAACACAGATAGCTGTCCCTGCTACCACCATATTTCGTACCAACTTAACCGTATCGAGAATACGTGGTCCCCGGTCTATCAAATCACCCAAAAAAACAGCTTTACGTCCTTGGGGATGGTAGTAGGTAGGAGCATTCCACAGGGAAGGAGGGGTGGGAGTGTGGGGAGTAATAATATTTCCCGTGTCACCGTGTCCCCCCGTCACCGTGTCCCCTTGTCCTACTAGTCCCCCAACTCCTCCTTTGACGTAGCCTAATTTTTCCAATAAAGCTTCTAGTTCATCACAACAACCGTGAATATCACCGATGATGTCAAAGGGGCCGTGTTCGTATTTGCGGTTATTCCACAGAGGCTGACGTTCAATTTCTACGGTCTCAATTTCTGCTGTGGAATTAAGGATATATACGTAGCGAAAACCTTCTCTTTCTAATCCGCGTAGAGAACGCCGTAAAAATTGGGTGTGACGCCGCACCACATGGGAACCAAACTGACGGTTTGGGCGTTGTTGGTTACGTTCGTGACAAACTTCTTCAGGTAGGTTGAGAGCGATCGCTACTGGAAAAAAATGGTATCTTCGTGCTAATTGCACAAAAATTTTCCGGTCTTCTGGCTGGATATTGGTCGCGTCAATAACGGTCAGTTTTCCTGCTGTGAGTCGTTTGGTAGTGATAAGTTGTAGTACATCAAAAGCATCTCTGGTAGCAAATTGATTACTCTCATCATCAGATACCAGTCCCCGGAAGAAATCTGAGGATAAAATCTCAAAAGGTTGAAAAAATCTACGCGCAAAGGTTGATTTACCGGCGCCAGAAGCACCAATGAGAACAACTAAAGAAAGTTCGGGAATAGTTAGTTTCATAATTAGTGGTTGGTTACTAGTAGTTTGTACAAGCACCAAAACTAAGACTTGTACTGTTGTTGGTAGTTTTGCTTTACCTTGACCTCCACTCTCCCTTCCCCTTTTCCCCTAATCTCGTAGGGGCTACTGAGTTCTGTATTTTCAAGTTAGAAGGTCTTGTGATAAATTACACAACGAGGGCATGAAAATATAACTCTTCCTACACCCTTACACCCATTTTCAAGACAGTTAGTTGTCTGAGAATTACTCTTCCAATTTTGATATGGGTGTAACCAAAGTAATTTATGCAGTTAAGTGCTTTATTTTGACGTTAATTCGATAAATTGCTTTAAAACTGTGTCCAAAACAAAGAAGGAACAGTGTTTGTGCGTGAGTTGTCCTATCTTAAAAGATGGGTAGTAGTGTGGTGAGTGATACTGTGTTTTTTAGCGTTGTGATTCCGACATACAATCGCCAGCCGATTTTGTCAAAGTGCCTCAGAGCATTAGAAATACAGCAATTGAGTGCATCTAGTGAAATCGCTGGTTACGAAATTATCTTGGTGGATGATGGTTCTACTGATGGCACATTGGAATGGTTGGAGACACACAAAAGTGAGTTTCCCCATGTGCGAACCTTTCAGCAAAATCATCAAGGCCCTGCTGTAGCGCGGAATTTAGGTGTAGAGAAAGCGCAGGGAGATACTATTATCTTTATAGATAGCGATTTAGTGGTGACAGAGAATTTTCTGCAAGCTCATGCTGACGCACTAACGGAGGGACACGCAAAATTGGGAAGCGATCGCGCCTTTACCTATGGTGCTGTCATTAACACTTGCAATTTTGATCATCCTACCTCTGAGCCATATAAAATAACAGATTTTTCTGCCGCTTTTTTTGCTACAGGTAATGTTGCTATTCCTAAGCATTGGTTAGAAAAAGCTGGGTTGTTTGATACAAGTTTCCAACTTTATGGTTGGGAAGATTTAGAATTAGGCGTGAGGCTAAAAAAACTAGGTTTAACACTGATTAAATGTCCACAAGCAGTAGGCTACCATTGGCATCCACCCTTTAGCTTAGATCAAATTAAGAGCTTGATTGACAAAGAAATTCAGCGCGGAAAGATGGGAGTTTTGTTTTATCAAAAGCACCCAACTTGGGAAGTGCGAATGATGATTCAAATGACTTGGTTACATCGCTTACTGTGGGGAATTCTTTCATTCAATGGTGCTTTAAATGAACGGACAATGGCTCCTTTGTTGCAATGGCTGATTAATAGAGGTAAGCCCCAATTGGCTTTAGAAATTGCTCGAATTTTCCTCAATTGGTACAACGTCAAGGGTGTGTATGAAGCGTATGCGGAAGTGAGGTGATCGGGGATCGGGGATTGGGGATCGGGGATTGAGGCATGAATCAGTTAACTGATAACTGATAAGTTGGCTCCCTTGTCCTCCTTGTCCTCCTTGTCCCCCTTGGCTCCCTTGTCCTCCTTGTCCCTCTTGTCCCCTTTCCCCGATTCCAAAATATGCTACCCTATTATGGTTCTTTAAATATCCGCACATCCAGGAGTTCGGGTGTTTCCAATAAGGAGATCCACCTGGATGGAGGTTTAACCCGAATAGGAGAAAAATATGCCAGTAGTTTCTTTGGCTCAGATGATGGAGTCAGGGGTTCATTTTGGTCATCAGACCCGCAGATGGAACCCAAAAATGTCTCCATACATCTATACCGCCCGCAACGGAGTACATATCATTGACTTGGTGCAAACAGCCCAGTTGATGGAAGAGGCGTATACTTATATGCGATCGCAAGCCGAACAAGGCAAAAAGTTCCTTTTTGTTGGCACCAAGCGACAAGCAGCAGGTATTATTGCTCAAGAAGCTTCCCGTTGTGGCGCTCACTACATTAACCAGCGCTGGTTGGGCGGGATGCTCACTAACTGGGCGACGATCAAAACGCGGGTAGACCGTCTCAAAGATTTGGAACGTCGGGAAGAAAGCGGCGCTCTTGATCTATTGCCAAAGAAAGAAGCCTCAATGCTACGCCGTGAGTTATCAAAGCTTCAAAAATATCTGGGCGGTATTAAAACTATGCGGAAAGTCCCCGATGTTGTGGTAATTGTAGACCAACGCCGGGAATATAACGCAGTTCAAGAATGCATTAAGCTCGGAATTCCCATTGTGTCTATGCTGGACACAAACTGTGACCCAGATGTAGTAGATATTCCCATCCCAGCCAATGATGATGCCATCCGCTCAATTAAACTGATTGTTGGTAAATTGGCGGACGCGATTTATGAAGGTCGTCATGGTCAGTTGGATGTAGAAGAGGAATACGAAGACTACGAAGGCGCCGAGGAAGAATACGATTACGAAGAAAGCGATTTTTCTGACTCGTTCATTCCCGACGAAGAAGAGGAAGAATAATCAGTTATCAGTGAACAGTGAACAGTTATCAGTTATCAACTAGTAACTGTTCACTGAAAAATACTCAAAACCCAAGAGCAATTAAAATTGTCAGTCTAAGTAGGAATTGAGGCAAAATGGCGGAAATATCTGCAAAACTCGTCCAGGAGCTACGCCAGAAAACGGGCGCCGGCATGATGGACTGCAAAAAGGCGCTAAAAGAAAACGATGGTGATTTAGCAAAAGCCGAAGAATGGCTGCGGAAAAAAGGTATTGCTAAAGCCGGAGCCAAAGCTGATCGGGTGGCGGCGGAAGGACTTGTAGGCAGCTATATCCACACTGGTGGTAGAGTCGGTGTACTTGTAGAAGTTAACTGTGAGACTGACTTTGTTGCTCGCCGCGAAGAATTTCAAACCCTCGTGCGGAACATCGCTATGCAAATTGCGGCTTGTCCAAACGTAGAGTATGTGAAAGTGTCAGACATCCCAGCTGATATCGTCCAAAAGGAAAAAGATATTGAGATGGGACGCGATGACATTTCCAACAAACCTGATAACGTTAAAGAAAAAATTGTTCAGGGACGCATTGATAAGCGCCTGAAAGAATTGACTTTGATGGATCAGCCTTACATCCGCGATCAAAGCATCACAGTAGAAGAACTTGTTAAACAAGCGATCGCTCAAATTGGTGAAAATATCCAAGTGCGTCGTTTCGTTCGCTTTGTTCTCGGTGAAGGTATTGAAAAGCAAGAAATAAGCTTTGCAGATGAAGTAGCCGCTCAAACGGGTGGTAAGTAATTTTAGTTGTTAGTTGTTGGTTGGTTGTTGTTTGTTAATGGTTTGATAGACTGATAACTATCAACAGCTAACTACCAACGATTAACTATATTTTAGGACAGGTCAACTATACTTAAGTTGACCTGTTTTTTGTAGTAATTTGACAGTAAGCGTTCAGGGGGTGTAAAGAAAACAAAAAACATTTCCCAAAATCAAGGAATGAAATTAAGCCGCTTTCAATAACTCAGAATCATCAGAACAAGGAGTAACTTGTGGAAGCAAAGAAGGTGGAGTGTTATCACCACG
>NZ_JBHFLM010000212.1:0-8900 GCF_041928655.1 Pelatocladus sp. BLCC-F211
TCTACGGCTTACTCCGGTCATGCGCTTAAATTTTCTTGAAGTAAGCTGTTTGGCTTTCTCTATCTTCACTGCTGATCAAATTCCTAATCGCAAATTATCAAACTTTTAATTATACCACAAAACACTTTTGCAAGAGTTCTACTGCATTAGTCCAACAAATCATGAGGTGGGATATGACAGTATTGCGCGAATCACCTTGGTATCAAGAAATTCTCCATGAGGGGGAAATACGTGGCGAACAAAGAGGTGAGGAACGTGGAAGACGCGAGCAAATGCTATCTAATATTGAAATGACTCTAGAGATGAAATTCGGTAGCGATGGCTTACAACTGATGCCACAAATTGAGCAAATTTCGGATTTGTCAAGTTTAAAAGCGATTCTACGGAATGTGATTGCAGCAAGTACATTTGAAGAAGTACAACGATTGATCTAATCCAAAATCAAGTATATAAAAATACTACTACTTAATAATATTACTGAGTAAAACTGTGTAGACAGTAGTGTAGATAGGGTATAGACATAGTTGATAATTAACCAAACGCTTGGATTCGAGCGCTTGATGTGTTCTACTCGTCAGATATACTGCGTGTAGAAATCGGTGTAGCTTCAAGTACAGTGGCCTCAACGAGCAAATAAGGTTGTCGGCTATACATCCCACCCCCACTGCTGCATAATATACATCAGTATTGGAAAGCCCCGTTTTTCTTGGCTTCCAGGTTTAGGTATCCAAACTCTACGGGTTGGCTTGGATTTGCCTTTTAGCTTGAGTTGCCCTACCAGTTCTAGGCGTGCTGCTGGGGACAATGATTTTACGCCGTCCACTCCTGCCGTCTTTTTACCTTGGTTTTCGACTGTAACTCGACGCACTGCTAGTACTCGATTAGACTAAGACCTCATCAGTGTCTTTTGAAGTTTGCGGAGACGTTTGACATCACCACAACGTGAAGCAGCATAGATGCGCTTTTGCAACTTGAAAACGTATCGCTCGATTTTTCGCCATTTTCTTGCGTTTACCCTGTATCTTTTTCTTGACAAAGCTAATATGAATAGCTTTTAATTAATACTGTTAGCTAAATCTTCCCAATTATGGGTCGTCCAGTTAAAGAACACTCTCTGACTAAGCAAGACATTGTTAAAGCTGCAATTGTTTGCCTCGAAAAAGAAGGTGAGTTTGCTCTTGGTGTTAATCGTGTTGCACGCTCCTTGGGAATTAAGCCACCTTCTATTTACAAGCATCTTGATGGTAATCCAGCATTGCGGCGAGCCGTGGCGTTGGAGATTTGGCAGAGGTTTTTCGCACTGTGTCATCAGCAGACAACAGAACTCAACGAACCCCTTGCCATGCTGCAAGTGGTAGGGCATACGGCACGGAATTTTGCGCGATCACATCCATCTCTGTATGCCGTTATGATTCAGGTGCAATTGCAGCCATCCGACCCAGACTTTGCAGCGATTGTGCAGACAATATTGAACTTTTATGAACGCGCGCTCAAACCCTATGATTTAACCCGCGACGAAATGATAGATGCGATACGGATGTTACACGCAGCTTTTTACGGCTTCGTTGCAGCAGATATGTCAGGATTATTAACGTTAGAGCGTTCCACCGATGCTAGTTATGAAGTCATTATTCATGCACTTGTGGCAGCAATCAGCCATATTCGGCAACCTAGAGGTAAATAAAAATGCAAACACCAACTGACCAATATACCAGCGTAGATGGTATAAAAACTCGTTACTGGCAAGTTGGCGAACAAGGAACACCACTTGTATTGATTCATGGGGCTGGTGGGGCAATTGATTACTGGTATAAGAACGTCTTTGCTCTTGCGGAGCGCCATCGTGTCTACGCCTTAGACTTGGTAGGTTCGGGCAAGTCTGATAAACCTGATGAAACTTACACTTATGATGATTTAAGCCGATTTGTTGTTAGCTTTATGAATGCGCTTGAGATACCGCAAGCTTCGTTCATTGCGGCATCAGCAGGTGGTGCTATTGCACTTAAGTTAACCCTTGCTTTCCCGGAACGGGTCAATAAATTAATTCTTGTAGGTAGTGCCGGCTTAGGCGAAAAAGTAGCATTTACTGCGCGGCTAACATCAATTCCAGGCATTGGTGAAGCACTGAATCGCCCAAGCCTTGCCACAGCGCGATTCTTTATTCGTCAATGTGCTTACAACTCAGCGCCATTTCTTAACAATGAATTTATTAACCTAGTGTATCGAAATCTATCACTGGAAGTATTGCAATTTCAACTGCGAACCTTTCGCACTACCGCAAACTTTTGGGGGGTAAAATCAGAATTTTTACGTTCTATCGTTGAACATTTATCAGAAATTCAAGTACCAACACTTGTAGTTTGGGGTAAGCAGGATAAGCTTATTCCCGTTGAGTACGCGTCTATTGCCACACAAAAAATTTCTTTTGCCAAACTACATTTGTTTGATCAGTGTGGGCATTGGTGTTATTTGGAATATCCTAACGAGTTTAACGGTTTAGTGATTGACTTTTTAAGTGAGCCGTTGGAAACTCTCCTCCTTCAGCAAAGTAAGGGACTTGCAAGAAAATAAGATCCCAATCAAACTGGGACAATCGCAGGGCTATTTCATTCTAAATCTGGGAACTGTATGCTAAAATATAGCGCGTTCATATTAGAGCGCAATTACCGCCGTGAGCCAACTAGCAATTCTAGAAGCCTTTACTGAACTTCAAGACCCGCGTCGGCGTGCAGGACAACCTCATAACCTTGCGGTGTGCCTAGCACTGTTTACGTTAGCGATCGCGGCAGGCAATAAAGGGTTCTTAGCGATTGGAGACTGGATTGCAAGTTATCGTCATCAATTGATAGACTTGTTCAAGCCGCCCAAAAATCGGCTCCCTTCCTACAGCACCATCCGACGTTCACTGTTACATTATAGACTACGAGCAATATTCTGCTTGTTTTGCACATTTTTTTGGCATTCAACCCCATCCGGCGATTATGTTGGCCAGTGCTTACATTGTTGATCGGGGGTTAATTCACCGAACCAATTGAGGTTGATGCAAAAACGAATGAAATCAAAGCAATACCTGAGTTAATAGAGAAACTAGCTCTCAAAGGAGTTGTATTCGCATTTGATGCCATTAATACCCAAAAAAAACTTGTGAGTTAATTATTAAGAGTGGCAACCACTATATTGCGGCTCTTAAGGGCAACCAACCTAGTTTATTCGAGGATGTTAAAACTAATTTTACACCAGAATCTACTTATGAGCAAATAGACAAGGGACACGGTCGAATGGAGAAGCGTAACGTCAGTATTTGTCAAACCCTTGATGGCATCCGGTCTTGGCCTGGACTGACCACTCTCATTCGAGTCGAATCAGAACGTCAACTTCTCAGACATCAGATGATTGAGGTGACTACTGAAACTCGTTATTACATTTCCTCTGTGAGTACAACTGCTCAAGAGTTTGCTCTGCGGATTCGCAGCTACTGGGGCGTAGAAAACAAAGTGCATTATCTTAGAGATGTGACTCAGGGGGAAGATATATCTAGGATTAGTACTAACCCTTTACCCCAGATTTTGGCGATAGCTCGTAATTTTGCTCTTAACTTGTATCGTGACCTAGGGTTTGAAAACATGGCTCAAGCGCAACGACTATGCTCCTTTGATCTAGACACACTCCTGCAACTTTTTAGAATGAAATACCCCTGGTTTTTATCACTTTTTAATGTGAAGAAATATTTCGCCAACAGTGTCCAACTTTTACCCCAAAATATAACTTTGTAATAACTTTTTAATAACTGACAAAGCTTAAATAACGTTCTATTGTTAAATTATGTTGCTTGTTGAAGTTAGCGAGCAACTTCAACCTAACAACCTACCAAAAGTAGTTGTAAGGTTGTGGTCATTTTCTTATGAAGTGCTTATTAAAATAGCGCTCCTTTTAGGAGCGCTATTTTTTATTTATCGATTCTTTCATCCCACATTCCGCAGAGAACTTCTTTAACTATTTCATAGTCGACAGCGTTTTTTTTAGTTGTTCAAGTAGGGCTTGCTGAAAAAGTCAGAAAACAGCAGGAGAAGGATTGATTAGTCACTTCATCAGGGTTAAACATAAGTGTGTATTATCTGCACACTTTCAAAGTATAATCATCAATAATATTAGACCGTACACTAGGTCTAATTTGGAAAAATAGATATAAAAAAGCAGACAATAACCGTGAAAGTTGAGTAGAAAGATTCATGACTAAAAAAGTAATAGCAATTGCAGTCACAGAAGTATGATTTAGTTTCGTCATCACTTTTTAAGTCGGTTGATTCATTAAAGTTATCCCAACTAATATGGTCTAAAAACACATAGCCATTGCAATAACTAACCGACAATTTTGCCCCAAATTCCACAGGTTTCCCAGCTTTACCTCGAACTATGGGACGGATATGTGGTTGGCTTAAACTTACAATCCGGCGAAAATAGAAGGTTCGTGTCACCAGGTGCAGCCTTGTAAAGTTATGTAAAAATGACCGATTTTTTAGGGTTAATTGATAAGAAATACAAATGATAACTTTGCCTAGTTTGTCTCCTTTTAGGCAAAGTACAATGAAAATATAGACCTCAGCATGAGGACTTGACCCATGCTATCTATCACTATCCAACATCCATTTTCGGCAAAGATATTTTCTCAAAATACTCCCCCGTCCAAAAAATCATCTATCAGGGAAAGAGAATATCTGCGACCATCAGAAGTCAACGCCATGATTGGTGCTGCTCAAAAAGTAGGTCGTCATGGTGTTAGAGATGGAGCAATCATTTTATTGATGTTTCGTCACGGACTAAGAACTGCCGAATTAGTTGCTTTGAAATGGTCACAGATAGATTTAGTAGGAGGTTATATAGAAATACATCGTGTCAAAAATGGTCATGACAGCATTCATCCTCTGCGTTCTCCCGAATTGAGAGCTTTGCGCCAAATTCAAAGAGATTACGAGGTAATACTTCTTTAATGAGCCAGTCGCTCATTTCTACTGAATCTTGGACGGTAGCTACTCTAAAATTAAATAAATGACGAATTTCAACACGATAGACTTTTGCGGTTCGTCCTTGCCAATCATAATCTGAGTATGAGCTTTCAGGAATTTTAAGTTGATTTGCTATGTAAGAGATAACAATTTGGGGAATAGACGATTTTTCGTCAGGAAAACAGGTAAAAATCTGAAAATGTTTTAATAACAGAGCAAATCCAATCTGATTACCGCCGACTTTGTTTCTGACTAATTCTAATTCCGTTGGCAGAAGTGTCCAATTTTCAATTAGTTCTTCTGTATCCCAATTTGACTTCACCATTCATCTTCTTCCCATCGTTTGAAAGCCTGAGTATTTCTCAAGCGAGTGTATGAGAAAAGATTGTTGCACTATAAGAAATTAATCAACCACACAGATTTTAGACTATTTGTCAACTATTTAAAAAAATATATTTAGAAAACTTATGAATTAGGGGCAAAAAGGGGGCTAAGAGAGAAAAGTTATTCAGAGGCTAGAATCCATATATATCAAGTGTTCTAGCCACAGGCTGCACCTGATGACACGAACCTTCTATTTTCGCCAATCCGGTCTTCAATACTCTGCTTTTTATTTTCATACATCCAGAGTTGTTGACGATAAACTTCTGTGACGACGAGCAACATCTTATATTGTCTGTTGCTTAAATTTACGAGTCTAGCTCCTGATAACATTAATTGCTCAATATGAGCTAAATTTCTTTTGATATATTGCAGTTGTTTTTTTATGGCTTTGCTTCTATCCTTTTGGGATACTCGACGTTTTTTCGCTACTGCTAGATAATCTGCTCTAGCTACTTCTCGATACGTTCTTGGTTTTTTACCCAATTGACCTTTCACCTGTTCATAAAGCAAGTCTATAATTTTTTCTGTGTGCTTTCTCGCCTGATTTAATAATTCTAAATCTGTTGGATAGCTGATATCACCTGGCGCACAAGTTGCATCTAAAATTAATTTCCCTTGATTTTTAGGTTCACTTACTTCTTTTTCTGGTTCTACTGTTTTTTGTTGAGTTGCTTGAGATGATGTTTCTAAGCACATCTTATGCTTTTTGAAGCATATTGTGAGTTAAAAGTTTATTTTATGATTCAAATCACAAAACGTATCATTGGCAGTAGACTCACTTACTCTTAAAGCCAGTTTTTCTGTAGACTCGCTCCTCGTGGCTTCTCTTAGAGATGAAACAGTCAATTTTTTCAGCCCATATGCTACACCGTACTTTCATCATTTCATTTTTTGACCCTTAAGAGAGCAGCATAAGCATTAATTATAAAATTGTAGTCTATAATATACGAGCTTACGCAAGTGTGATTAGCGATCGCTCTTTGGGAAAAACCTTTTGGTTTACTGATTCTGATAATTTACCTTAAATCTGCTGATGCTGTGAAAAATTCGCGTGGTCAGCGAAAGCCAAAAGAAATAGCTTAATTACCTCCTGCGTGTACTGCTCAATTATTTCTGGACTTAGCAATTGCAGATTTGGTGTAAGACGTTTGAGGTTTTCGTGAAAGGTGAAGTAGAAAACACAAATACTAAAAATCTGTATAGTGGTCAAAATCGGATTGAGTTGACGAAAACTACCCTCTGCTATTCCCCGTTTCAAAACATTGATGATATAAACGAAAGTGTTTTGCCAGTTCATCTGTTCCAAATACTTACCCTGATTTTGAACTAATTCCTGAAACAAAATCATTCCTCTCTTGTTGTGAGATGCTGCGTAAGCAATATAGACCTGCACAATGCTTTTTAATGCTTCCTCTGCTTGCAGGCAATCCAAATTTAGCTGCTCAAGTTCTTCGTGCAGTTCAGCGATAGGTGTTTGCAAGACGTTTTTATACAATTCTTCCTTATTTATAAAGTAGTAGTAAATCATGCCTGTAGTGACGCCTGCACCTTTGGCAATCTCTTCTATCCGTGTCCCACTTAGCCCATACCTTGCGAACTCTTCTTCAGCTGCATCAAGAATTTGCTTCTTCGTCATTTCTGGATTGCGAACTTGTCGGTTAGTCTTAGCAAAAGAGTTTAATTGCATCTTAATATTTGAGGTTGTAAGTACAAAATAACTAGAATCGAAAAAGCGCTCCCCAAAAGAGCGCTTTTAGTATTTATCGGTCAGCTAGTAAACACGTAGCTTCAATAGATTATTGAAAATTGGATCTTAGCAACGCTAACCTTGGATATCTGGAGCAATTAGAGCAACAGGTACAGTCCCGCTACAAGCCAAATCAAGGGGAAAGTTATGAGCATTACGCTCATGCATCACTTCCATACCCAAGTTAGCGCGGTTGATGATGTCTGCCCAAGTGTTTATGACGTGACCCTGAGAGTCAATTACTGATTGGTTGAAGTTAAAACCATTAAGGTTGAATGCCATTGTGCTGATGCCTAAGGCAGTGAACCAGATACCAATCACGGGCCAGGCTGCAAGGAGGAAGTGAAGGCTACGACTATTTGCGTTGACTCCCAATACCACCTCGTTCAGACGCCCAACCAAGCGACCGAAATAACCGTGGGCAGCCACGATATTGTAGGTCTCTTCTTCTTGACCAAACTTGTAACCGTAGTTCTGAGATTCGATCTCAGTCGTCTCACGCACCAGCGAAGAAGTCACCAACGAACCATGCATTGCACTTGCAAGCGCACCACCAAACACACCTGCTACACCTAATTGATGGAATGGGTGCATGAGGATGTTGTGTTCAGCTTGGAACACTAACATGAAGTTGAATGTACCAGAGATGCTCAAGGGCATACCATCAGAGAAGGAGCCTTGACCAATGGGGTAAATCAGGAATACTGCGGTCGCAGATGCCAAAGGAGCAGAGTATGCGACGCAGATCCAGGGACGCATACCCAAGCGGTAAGACAATTCCCACTGACGACCCAGGTAGCAGAAACAACCAATGAGGAAGTGGAAGATCACCAACTGGTATGGACCACCGTTGTACAACCACTCATCGAGGGAAGCAGCTTCCCAGATAGGGTAGAAGTGCAACCCAATGGCATTAGAAGAAGGAACAACAGCACCAGAGATGATGTTGTTGCCGTAGATTATGGAACCTGCAACCGGCTCACGGATGCCGTCGATGTCTACGGGGGGAGCAGCAATGAAGGCGATGATGAAACAGATGGTTGCGGAGAGCAGGGTAGGGATCATGAGCACACCGAACCAACCGACGTAAAGACGGTTGTCAGTGCTGGTAATCCACTGACAGAACCGCTCCCACACATTAATGCTTTCGCCTCTCTGTAAACTAGTAGTCATAACTTGAATGAATGATTGCAATGCACTACATTTCGTAATCAGGTTGTTTGTAAGTTTATTAACAACCTAAATAGAATACTAATAAGTTTTACTATGTTTTGTCAGTGACTAACTAGTTATAAGTTGAAGTTAGTAACCAATTTTATGGGTTCTTGGCAACTTTTGGTGATCTTGGTTGGGGCAAGGCAGAGGGCAGAGGGCAGAAGGAGGAAGACTCACATCTTGCACCTCACGTATATATCCGTAAAAACTAAATAAACAGCATAAAAATGTAACAATAACCAAAGAGGAAAGTTAGATATATTTAGTTATAACCCACATTCCGCACTTCAAGTTGAAGTATAAAGAGATTACAGTCAAGAAAAAAGCAAAAAATCAGGATAATTAAGAAAATAAAACTAAATTAATCTACGGCGTGAAGAGAAATAATCAAATATTTTATATTTGACTGATAACTGGAGTTTAGACTAAAAGCGATATGAGAGAACGCAAACCAAATGGAATTAGAGGTTAAAAATATTCTCAAGTCAGCCTCAAAGCATCCGCGGCCTTGAACAATTATTGTGTAGTATGCTTGTTGAGAAAAAATACAA
>NZ_JBHFLM010000213.1:0-49970 GCF_041928655.1 Pelatocladus sp. BLCC-F211
CGTGGTGATAACACTCCACCTTCTTTGCTTCCACAAGTTACTCCTTGTTCTGATGATTCTGAGTTATTGAAAGCGGCTTAATTTCATTCCTTGATTTTGGGAAATGTTTTTTGTTTTCTTTACACCCCCTGAACGCTTACGGAATAGATTCGGCTTGACTAACAGTAGATGCTTTTTTCCAGAGTGTTTCATTTATTAGGTTAGGACGATTTAGTATCACCACATCTGGCGAGTAAGCTGAATCGTTCTCAGATGGCTTAACAAATGCTGTTTTAGGGACAAAGTAAGGCAGTTTTAAACGTTTATATTCTGTAACTATTTCTCCAACTAAAAATCCAACTACCTCTTCATGATCACCTGTAGGTGGGGGCATCTCAATAATTACTCCATCGTATAATTCATAGCGTCGCTGTGGGTTTTCTGGATACCAAGTAACGAATTCATCAAATGTAACTAGTTTCCGTAAAGCTTGAGTCATGACTTAATTCCTCAACGCAAAAATTAGTATATGCCTGAAAGTATTGAAAGTATCAAAAACTAATCAAAATCTTCATACACCCCTACACCTTTTTTTCTAAAAGCCAAAAACCTTGCTTGCATGTTCCCCTCATCCTTAATTCTGCCAAAATAAAAGTATTGGGTGGACTGGCTGGTGTGTCAACAGTTGTCCCAATACCAAAATGGAAAATTCATGAGAAAGCGCCCCAAAAGCCAATTTTTGTTTTGCGATCGCTGGTTTGATCGACACTGGATAGTCCGCAATATGGAAGCCTTCCAAGATTTAATTGTGGTTATCTTGTGTTTGAGCTTGTTTAGCGTCATGCTGATGCAACTATGGTCGATATTTATGGCCCTCACACAACAACTGGACTATAAACTAGTGACTGCCAAAATATTATTTATCTTAATTTTGGTGGAATTGTTTCGACTGCTGATGATTTACTTACAAGAACACAGCATTGCTGTAGGTGTGGCAGTTGAAGTCACAATTGTATCAGTACTCCGAGAAGTAGTTGTGCATGGAGCTTTGGAAATTTCTTGGATTCAGGGAGCTTCAATTTGTGCCTTATTATTAATTCTTGGTGCATTACTAATAGTGTGTGCCAAAACACCGCATATGGATTGCATTAGTGCTAACACAAAATCTTGCCCAAATGTATATATAGAGAGTAATCAACTACAAAAAGAGCAAGAATTTGACCGATCCGCATCAATCCAAAAAAGGAGATAAGGAGGGGACATATCAATTCAAAATTCCAAATTCAAAATTAAGAACTTTTTGACTTTTGATTTTTGACTTTTGACTTGTTTTATACCCTTCTGGACAGATGAACACCTCTTTGAGGGCTAGTAGAAGTAATTATAGAAAGCCTAAAGGAGGGTGAATCAATGACTCAAACGACAGAAAGACAAGCTCAAAATCCTATCAGCGATCTAGAATACGACTTTTTGACTGTGCTGCACAATAAAGGCGAAGCAATTAAAGCTTACGACACTTATATCCAAGATGCACAACAAGCTGGTTCCCAGCCTTGTGTAGAGTTGTTTCAAAAACTTCGTCAGTCTGACATTGAGCAAGCACAAGAGATCCGCAACCATCTTCAGCAAGTAATGCAAAAAGGTAAGATGTAGGCTTGGTGCTACAAAGCGATCGCTTTCTAAATTTGTAGAAGAAAAAGCGATCGCTATACTTATTCATAACCACAAAAATATCTCTAAACAAGCAAATACAGTATCTTCATTGGCAAAACACGTGGGCTTTCTGCTTGTAATCGTGTAAACTGGCAGACAAACTAAAGCTATGATTACATGCATGGCTCTGGGTTCTCAGCAGATGTGACAATGGAACACTGGCAATTTCTTATACAGAAACAGGGCGATCGCTCTTGGGATTCCCTAAAATCGCCAAGCGTCGAAATCTCGGAAGGTAAGTATAGAGTTGTGGCTCGATCCAACCTTACCAATGTTGACGTGGAAGTACGGGTGACTCACTACTCAAGTTCAGAAATTCCACCAAAGCGCCGTGTTCAAAAGCGATCGCGTCGTACAAATGCTGAAGGCTTAATGGCAGTAATGCCTTTTACTTATCTCCACCCTGGACTTTGGGAGTTACAATGTTCTGGCGATTTAATGTCAAATCTTTTTGGTCAGCCTTGGCAGCATAGTATACAATTGCAAGTCTTGCCCCTGAGAAGAGATGGAGTGATGGGCAGATTGGGAGGTGAGGCAAGTAAGTACAAAGAAATCTCCACAATCGCCCAAACCAGTACGATTGAGAAAGAAGATGCGATTATTAATCAGCCTGTCAGCCCAGTTTGGCTACAAGGCCAGACAGCAGAGCAAATATTACAACAATTAGTAGAGTTAGTTTTACCAGTTTCCGAGCCTTTAGCAGAAGATGAAGTTATAGAGGATTCACCTCCACTAATCCCAGAACTACCACTGCTGCTGAGTTTAGAACAAGAAAACTATATCGCTCGTTGGGGGCAAATTCTCAGCATTGATGGGTGCGTGGAGTTCCCAGAAACATCGACTCTGCAAAAGTTATTGACCGGAGAACTACGGCTTGAGTTGCGATCGCCTCAAAGCCTAGAAATATTAGCCCAAAGACGGGAAACCTTACCAGAAAAGCTACTACCCTTTTCGATTAAATCTTCAATTGCAATCCCCACTGATTGTGAATCGAAACTCATCTTGGGTGAGATTAGTTTGTATGGCACACTCACACTCACCCCAAAGAGTGAAACTACACTGTTAGCTAGCCAATCTTTTACAATCACAGCCGATATTACGCAATTACTCGCAACTAGTACACCAGCAACTGAACCAGAGCCAGCACCAATACCACAAACCGAAGTAACGCCAGAACCATCTTTAAAGCTGGATCTAGAACTTTTTAATATTGTTAAATCTCAAAAAATAGCTCAGTTATCATTTACTGAACCTACTCCCAACATTCTGCCCCCATTAGTTACACGTTCTCATAAATCACCTAATTTTCGTTCGCCACAACTGCCTAAGTTTCCTCAAAAGCAGACTCCTATTGCTGTTTGCGAACCCCGAACCCAAAAAGAGTCTTTGGAAGCAAAAGATTCTGTGAATGTTGAGCAGATAGCAACAATGGATACCAGTGCAATTGTTCTTGCTTCGGCGACTCCCACACAGGTGCAGTCTTTACCTAAAGAAATTTCTTTTGCCATTGTCAAGCGTAGAGCAAGAAAGGACAGTACTTTTCCATTCTTGAGACGAATCAAAAACTTACCAGGCGATCGCGAAAATATTACAAGCGGTGTACCAGAAACATCTGAATCGCGTTTGCTGGAAAACTCTGATCACAGCCATGGCACTGCGGTTGTAGAAGATACACATCAATTAGCAACAACTCTTGATGATTCTTCTAACGACTCTGTAGCAGTAGTTGTGCAACGCCATTCTGAATTGTTAACAGTAGAAACTTCCAACATGTCGCCTCTGATTAGGAAGTGGATGCAGAGTCATGGATACACTTTGCCTGAACCTATCGATGTAGAGTATGAAGATTACGATCTTTGTGTCGCCACTCACCAAGAGATATCCGAACAACAATTTTTGTCCCCCATTGAAGCTGAAACCCCAGAAGTAGAAACCAAAGCAGAAGAACCAGAAGCAGCAGAAGAACAGGAAACTAAAGAACAATTCCCATTACCCCAATCTCCTTTTCTCTCAACCTCTCCATCCTCCCCTCTCCCCCTTCCTCCTCCACCTTCGCCATTTCGTATCCGACAATTCAAAACACCACCAGCTTGGTTAGCTAGAGAAATTGTTGTAGATGACGCTGATGATCAAGAAAAAGTTGGTGATTTATTACAGCAGCAGGAGGAAATTTCTGTGGCGATCGCTCCTACAATCATTGAACCCTTACCAATTCCGCAATTATATGTACCAGAAGGCGAATTAATTTCTGGTAAGTTTGTGAAAGTACGTGTACAGCTAGATTGTGTACATCCTAACGTTGCTATTAAGCTATGGGTTAAAGATTGCCAAACGCGCTGTATACTTGACGGGCCATGTTTACTCACCAGTTTCCTCCCCACAGCTTCCGGATTAGAGGTGATTGATCAAATCTATATTCCTCTGGGTTGTTTAGAAGTTCGTATAGAAGCGATCGCTGTAGATACAACCAACCAACAAGAAAGCCACAAAGCCACTGTTGTCAGAAGCGTGATTCCAGAAGACTTACCAACTCTGCAACTAGATGAACTCCTGGATCTTTAGTAAAGTGAGGGTGTGTAGACGCGTAGCGGCTACTTGCAGAAGTCGCTACGCGCCTACCCGTAAGGGTCGGTGTAAGGGTGTGGAAGAATAACAAATGACAAATGACCAATGACCATTGACCCTCAGCAATGAGTACTAAACATATGTTTACAAATAGCTTTTCTGTGTTAAAAATCTTTAGAAATTACAAATTTAGGCGAAGAATTGCAGTAAGCTCATTTTGAATTGTAGTGTGCTTTAAGAGGAATCTTTACTATGGTGACTTCACTTTTGGCTTCATACCCTGCTTCATTCTTGTCTCCAATTCTTGTTTACAGTATTGGTTGGATTGTGCCAATTGTTGTATTCTCCTTTCTACTGATCTACATCGAGCGCGAAGATATTGCTTAAATTAGTCATTAGTCATTAGTCATTAGTCATTAGTCATTAGTCATTAATCACTGGTTAGAATTAATTAACTTTTGACACAGGACAAATGACAAAAGACACAGGACAAATGACTAAAATAATAAATTAATACCGCCTATCTCTAGGAGATGGGCGGTTTTTTAATGCTGATTTCTAAACAAATTGCTAGAAAATTGCGGCTTTTAGTATTAGGTTCGTGTCAATTTTAGACAGAAGAACCCATTCCAGCGTAGGCTCCATAAAAGAAAATACCTACAACAGTAATCACACCTAATCCTGCGATTGTAGCAACAATCCACAAAGGAATTCTCCCACTTCCAGACACTGTTTTCTCCTCCCTAAACGCAAAATCAACACAGATTAATTATCAGTTATCAGTTATCAGTTATCGGTTATCGGTTATATAACTTCAGATAACTGTTCACTGATTAATTACCAACATATTCCAGTTAGTTGAAGAAGTAACTGGAAAACAGAATCCCTAGAACAAAAACTAGCAGTAGTCCCAGGTACAGTGAAGTCCGGTTAAGTTCAACCGGTTGATTGTTAGGATTGGGGCTTCTTTCCATTGTTTTCTCCTAGCGTTGAATAAACTGCATTGCGGCGATCGCGCCCAAAAAGAAGACTGTTGGCACAGCTAGGGTATGAACGGCCAGCCATCTGACGGTAAAAATTGGGTATTGTATTGGTTGATTATCGGTGGAATTCATAATTGCAAACTACTTCTCAATAAATTGTTCAACTTGTTGTTTTGCTTCATAACGGTTATTCACAATCGGCAATTCTTGCCGTACTTGTGTGTAATACTCGTTGGGGCGAGGTGTGCCAAACACATCGTATGCCAAACCGGTGCTGACAAATAACCAACCTGCTATGAACAATGCTGGAATGGTAATGCTATGAATTACCCAATAGCGAATGCTGGTAATAATATCCGAAAACGGACGTTCTCCAGTAGTTCCTGACATTTAGATTCCTACCTGTCTTTTCAAAGATGTTTTAATGGGTAGACTTCTTGGTTTTACCCAAGTACACTACATCTCATCTGGATGTTTGCCCCCAGACGGGACTACTACACACTCGCCCGATTGGGTTTGTGTCTATGTGGATTTTTTACATGAATTCATTATCCTATAAAGTTAAGAAAGAGTTACATCTTGCAACTTCTTTCTCAGAAATTAAGCAATGAATTCTTAAAGTTTTGTTACATTAAGCGGCATCACTTTTGGCAGCAGTGGCAATATCTGGTTGATACTTTAATAAATAACCGCGATCGCCAATCACAAATCCCTGCTCAGGTGAAAAGAAAACTATTTTGTATAAATTAGCAGGAATTCCTTCCACATCACGATCTTTTTCCCAAGTTTTGCCACCATCAGGACTGTGTAACAAATTACCGCTACCACCACTGAGCCAAACTTCTTCTGGAGTGCGATAAGCCATATCAAGCAAGCCCCAACTTGTAGCTAGTTCAGGATTTTGTGCTTCTTGCCATTTTTCAGCATCAGCAGTTTCGCTAAATTGTACCTGTCCTCCCCGCGCCAGCATCCACAACTGTCCATTTTGGGTAAAACCCATATTTTCTACACGTCGGGAACTATTGCGGTTATGAGGAACCCATGCATTTTGACCGGGTTCCCAAGTAGAGTAGAAATTTCCTTTAGCAGAAACAGCAACATACTTCCCATCGGGGGAACGTTCTATATTCCGCACCACACCAACTGCTTCTTCTACTTGAGCTTTCCAATTTTGACCGCCGTCTGTGGTTTTGTAAATTGCTCCCACATCAGTAGCCATTTCTGCTGAATTTCCTCCTTGGGCAAGAATACTAACTGGATTCCCAGGTAGCTTTTCACTCACAGGAATTCGCAACCACGATTTACCCTCATCAGTACTGTGCAGCAACAAAGAAGGTTCACCAACAATCCATCCTTCTTGACCTGTAAAACTGACAGAGTTAAAGCGGTACTTGCGATCGTCTAATTGCAGTTTAATTGGTTGCCAAGTTTCACCCCCATCTTTGCTTTCCAAAAGAGTAGCGTCACTGCCTACTAAGAAACCATGCTGAGGATTGCCAGTAAAAGCAATATCTAACAATTTGGCATCTGTGTCTACAGAAATTATTTCCCAAGGATTGTAACTTGTAGAGGGAACCTTACTACAACCGACACATACTAGAACAACTGCAAACAGGGCAATTAGTTTTTGCCAAATTTTCATTCTTGAACGCATTTGTATTTATTAGTTTTTTGTAAATTTAGTTTATGGTTACTCAGTCAGGGAAGGCAGCGCCTTGGACAGTTGTCCTGGTTGTCGCAACTGCCCCATCCCATCCTAAGAGCGCGTCCTATTGCAAGCCATAAAGACTGAGGAAAAATAAGACACCAAGAGCCAAAGCCCCAAAAATCAGAATACTCTTCTGAGTAGGGGTTAATTTGTTGACACCGAAACCATAACTGAGGTTTTCTTCAAAACCAGAAGCTTTACCCGCAGGACCGACATTGGCAAAAGCATTCTTCTTGGCACTACAAACTGGACAACGCCAAGTTAGCGGTAATTCTGCGAATGGTGTGTCTGGGGCAATGTCATGTTTTTCGTCCCCTTTGCTGGGTTCGTAGACATAACCGCAGGCGCGACACTCGTAGCGGTCTAAAACCGAATTTTCAACAGCTTGTTCGCTCATGGCTCTGGCATGGGTGAGGGTCAAAGCTTAAATATACGTTAAAAATTATGACATAATTGTTAGGTTTTTCTATAGCAAGCAACAACGAATCAAATATACTCTGAGTCTGTTTTGCAAAACTCAGAAATGCCTAAACTATATAATGTAAAAGAAAGTAACAGGTTATTTCCACCCATAACGGTAGATATTGATTGTGTTTGTCCTTAGCGGTTACGAGTACCTTCTAGGCTTCTTGATGATCTGTAGCTTAGTGCCTGCCTTAGCTCTTGCGGCATCTAAGCTGCTGCGACCCAGTAGTCGCAGCCCAGAACGTCGCACCACCTACGAATCCGGCATGGAACCCATTGGCGGAGCCTGGATTCAGTTCAATATTCGCTATTACATGTTTGCCTTAGTCTTCGTGGTATTTGACGTAGAAACGGTGTTTTTATATCCTTGGGCAGTTGCTTTCCACCGTTTAGGTCTATTGGCATTCATCGAAGCGCTAATCTTTATCGCAATTCTTGTAGTTGCCCTAGTTTATGCATGGCGCAAAGGAGCTTTGGAATGGTCTTAGATGCTAATTTAACAGCCAAAGATTTAGAACAGCAGCAAAAAGAGCGGATTCTCAACCCCATTGGACGTTCGACAGTGACTCATGAACTGTCGGAAAACGTCATTTTAACCACAGTTGATGACCTTTACAACTGGGCGCGTCTTTCTAGTCTTTGGCCTTTGTTGTTTGGTACAGCTTGCTGCTTTATTGAATTTGCAGCATTAATTGGTTCTCGCTTTGACTTCGATCGCTTTGGACTTATTCCCCGTTCTAGTCCCCGACAAGCTGATTTGATTATTACAGCCGGAACAATCACGATGAAGATGGCACCCCAATTGGTGCGTCTTTATGAACAAATGCCAGAACCGAAGTACGTGATTGCGATGGGAGCTTGTACCATTACTGGCGGGATGTTCAGCGTCGATTCTCCTTCAGCAGTACGCGGAGTCGATAAACTGATTCCGGTGGATGTGTACTTACCCGGTTGTCCGCCCCGTCCAGAAGCGATTATTGATGCGATTATTAAATTACGCAAAAAAATCGCCAATGATTCCATGCAAGAGCGGGATGTAATCAAGCAAACCCACCGCTACTACAGTACGACTCACAGCATGAAATCAGTGCCACAAATCCACACTGGTGAGTATTTGCTCAGTGATACTCGTTTTGCACCACCGAAGGAATTGAGCGAAGCGATTGGTATGCCTATACCACCTGCTTTGTTGACAGAGAAGAAGGAGGAGGTAAACCGTGGCTGAAGAATCAAAACCAGTGCCAGCAGAAGAAAAATCTCTAGAAGTAGCAGCAGGTAAAGTTTCCCAGTGGTTAACGGAAAACGGCTTTTCAAATGAACCTTTACAACCTGATGTTAACGGTGTAGAGATCATTAAGGTAGAGGCAGATTTCTTACTGCCAACTTGCACTGCTTTGTATGCCTATGGGTTTAATTATCTTCAGGTTCAAGGCGCGATTGATTTAGGCCCTGGACAGGAATTAGTCAGCTTCTATCACCTGGTTAAAGTTGATGATAATGCTGATCAGCCAGAGGAAGTAAGAGTCAAAGTTTTCCTTCCACGGGAAAATCCGAGAGTACCTTCAGTTTATTGGATTTGGAAAACATCTGACTGGCAAGAGCGCGAATCTTACGATATGTTCGGGATTATTTACGAAGGACATCCGAATTTGAAGCGGATTTTAATGCCGGAAGATTGGGTAGGTTGGCCTTTACGTAAGGATTATGTTTCACCTGATTTTTACGAGTTGCAAGACGCTTATTAGTAGTGAATAGCACCTCATCGTGTTAACCCCCTTCTCCCGATAAGTGGAGAGGGGGGTGGTTTTTTGGAACGCAAAGGGACGCGGAGTGCGATCGCTCAGGTAAGATAAGCGATGATAGGAATATTCAAATGTTATTGGTCAAGGTCTAAGAGAATGTTTGAAAAATATGGATTAAAAAATATAAAATCGCGTTCTATGCAGGTCACTCTAAAAAGTGCAAGGAGTTAGTCTTTTAGATTTTTATTTTTAGAGAGGTGGGGCAACCAAAAAATTACTTTGTAACTTTATATTTTGCAGTAAGTATGCCCCTAAACCTCTGTAAAGATATCTTTGTAGAATAAAACTAGACAGCACCACTGTTTTTGTGAAACAGGATAGTTACTGTTTTTATAATCAGTTTCAAATCGTATAGCAAACTCCAGTTTTTTTGATATTGCAAATCCAGACGAATTACATCCTCAAATTTACGTACGCTAGATCGTCCATTGACTTGCCATTCTCCAGTCATACCCGGTTTTACATCCAAACGTTGCCATTCTGGTACTTCATAACGTTCTACTTCATCGGGTGTAGGTGGTCTTGTACCGACTAGACTCATTTCTCCTTTGAGAACATTCCAAAACTGCGGTAGTTCGTCTAAACTTGTACGCCGCAAAAAGCGTCCTATTTTAGTAATTCTGGGATCATTGTCAATTTTGAAAAATGCCCCTTGTACTTGGTTATGTTTGGCTAATTCAGCCTTTCTGGCTTCAGCATCAACATACATGGAGCGAAATTTCCAAATGCGAAACCGTTTACCCATCCAACCACAACGAATTTGACTAAAGAAAATGGGGCCGGGATCGTCAATTGCGATCGCAATAGCAATAGGAATAAACAAAACTCCTATAATGACTAAACCTACCAATGCTCCAACAATATCGATGATCCGTTTCATCCAAGAACGGACAGAAGGATGTGTTGTCGGTAGCTGTTCTTCAAGTTGGTTCTTAGAGGGTACTGGAAGTGAGTTACTAGACTCAATGGGAAAAACCTTTTCCAGTCCTGTCAGGTTGAGTACAGCCATGACTTGGGGAGTTACATTCCGCAGTATAAATTCTATCCCTTGATCTTGAGCGATTTTAAAATTATTTACCAAAGCACCTAAACCACTACTATCCATAAAAGTAGTTTGCTGAAAGTCAATAATGATTTTCTGCGGAATTGGTTGTGTTTTAGTGATATTTTGGCAAGTTTGCTTAAAGGCTACCGCCTCTAGCACGCTTAATCGCTCTGATACCTGCACTATTGCCGTGTCATGTAAGAACATCACTGGAAAATCTACCTCTTGGGGTTGGCTAATCATGAAACCCTGCACCTTCATTGCCATGTTAGTCAATGTAATATGCCAAATATTACTTAGTTTTAGTGAATCACTTAAACTGATATGCGATCAGTTCAAATCATAACTAATCGCCAGTAGTCCGCTACCCAGGTTATGAACGGATTGAAAATGAGAAAAGATCAAAGGATAGTACCCCTTTACTTTTGCTCCACCCGTGAAAGTGTCTTTTCCGGAAGGCTAGTTACTGGAGTTGAAATTGGAGACTGCCAGTAAAGTTCACAATAGAACTATAACTTCAGAAACATTCCTACTTTTATGCCGAAAGGGCGCATACGCCTTTTGATTATCAAATGACTACTAAAATTGGTATTACACCCACAGCACGCCTGGTAGAAGTCTTTTCCGCTATTCAAGGGGAAGGACTGAATGTCGGGACACGTCAGATTTTTATTCGCTTTGCTCTTTGTGATTTGCGCTGTCAATTCTGTGATAGCGCTCATACATGGAATGCACCCACTACCTGTAGGATAGAGCGATCGCCAGGAAGACGCGATTTTGAAATTTACTCAAACCCTGTCTCTTTACCTATCTTACTCGAATGGATCGAGCGGCAAAATATACCTTCTTTACACGATAGCATTAGCTTGACTGGTGGCGAACCTCTACTTCATGCTGGGTTTTTAGTGGAGTTTTTACCACAGATACGTGCAATTACTGCTTTGCCTATATATTTAGAGACTGGAGGACACCGTCCAGAACAGTTGGCAATGATTTTGCCCTATTTAGACTCTGTAGGTATGGATTTGAAATTACCCAGTACTAGTGGTGAAAATCGTTGGCAAGAACACAGCAAATTTCTCCAACTTTGTTATGAATCACAAGTAGAAGTTTTTGTCAAAATAATCATTTCTGACGAAACCAACCCTGCTGAATTAGAGCGTTCAGCTTTACTTGTGGCACAGGTCAGTCCATCGATCCCAATATTTTTACAACCTGTTACTCCTTTGCCTGCTTCTAAACAATTCACTGAAAATCCTGTGCTTGCCCCTTCTCCAGAACAGGTATTGATGTGGCAAGCTTTGATCAAGCGCTTCGTTAAGCAGGTGCGGGTAATACCTCAAACACATAAGATGCTGAATCAGCTTTAGATTTAATAATTTAGTGGTTATTAGTTATTTACTACTGACCACTATCTACTAACTAGCAATGTTCTTTTATAAAGATAAATGCAAGAATTAAGTAAAATTTGTGAATTTTTGATATAAAAAATGTACTTAGTTTGACAGTTAACCTAGTCTTAATACGGTATCTTAATTCTTAAACCAGTGGGGTTCTCACGCTCCCGCTATATTTTGATAGAATCAAGGCGTTTACGCAACTGACTGCTAAAGAAATCTATGATAGTGACGACTATCAACAACACCAACATCATGGTTGTTGCTTTGTTATATTCAAAGCCATCTATATAACTTTTCAACTGAAAGCCAATACCACCTGCTCCAACTACACCCAACACAGAAGCAGCGCGGATATTGTACTCAAACATCCACAGTGTATATCCTAAGCCCAAAGGCAAGACTTGGGGTAAAATGCCATATTGCGCTGTTTGTAATCTTGATGCTCCCGTAACTTGCAAAAATTCTATAGAACGAGAGTCTACTGCTTCGATCGCTTGTTGGTAAAACTTGGCAAGGTAGCCAATCGTATAGATGCTTAAAGCCAAAGTACCAGCAGGGGCACCCAGCCCAGTTGCTGCGACAAAAATTAAACCCAGAATAATCGAAGGAACCGAACGCACTATATTTTGTAAAAGATTAGCCAACCATTGTAACCAAACAGGGGCAACATTACGGGCGCTAGCAATAGCAATTGGTAGAGAAAGAATTGCTCCTAAAGTTGTTCCCCACAAAGACATTTGTATTGTTTCAACTAATGCTTGAATAGCAATATCTAAAACAGCCGGCTCTGGTGGAAATAATCTAGAAATAAAATCACTTATGTAGGGCCAACTATTCTTGAGAAGTTCAAAATCTACCTTCAGACCCTGCAAAGCCCAAGCGTAAATGGCTAATATCAGGCACAATATCAGTAGGCGACTTAGCCAAGCAAAACGCTGACAAAAACTTACAAAATACTTCATTTTTATACAACTCAGTCACCAAAGACTAATCTAAGCGAACATGATATTAATTCTGATTAATTCTTTTTTCTTCTACTTTTTAATCACAGAAAACTGGGCTTGCAAATTTTCACAATGGCCGTCATAAACAACACGTCCATTATCTAAGACGATCGCTCGTTGAGCATATTCTGCTGCTATACCCAAATCGTGCAGAACTGTGACAATGGTTATGCCTTGCTGAGAATGTAATTGAGATAAAGTATCCATCACCTGTTTACAGGCCATGACATCCAAACCTGTAATCGGTTCATCGGCTAAAAGAATTTGGGGAGATTGAATTAAAGCACGAGCGATCGCTACCCGTTGTTGCTGTCCACCACTGAGTAAACTCGTTTTTTGATCAGCTTGTCCTTTCAAACCCAATTGTTCTAATATCTCTAACGCTTGACGGCGATCGCGTTTAGGAAAACCAAACAGGGTTTGCCAAGTTGTACGTGTACCTAGTTTCCCACACAAAACATTATCAATTGCCGGAAGTTGGGGAATTAATCCTCCACCTTGAAATAACATCCCGATGTCTCGCCTAATTTGCGTTAAAGTACGAGGATTCATCGGCACACCATTAATATTGATACTTCCTTGCTCTAAGGGTACTAGTCCAACAAGCGATCGCAGTAGCGTAGATTTACCCGCACCATTGAGTCCTAGCAAAGCTACAAACTCACCATGATGAATTTGGCAACTAATCCCATTCAAAATGGGGCGCTGTAAAGATGGTGAGTATGCTGTTTTTAGATTGTGACACTCAATAGCGGGATGCATAGGGATGTGTGCAAAGACAAGGAGGACAAAACAAGTCAAAAGTCATAGACGCGCAAGCGGCTTCCCGTTCGACAAAGTCGTTCCCGCAGGGTAGGGTAAGTCAAAAGTCAAAATTAAGAATTTTTGATTTGTTGCCCAATGACGAATGACAAATGACAAATGACCGTTAACTCTTTACGGCTGAATTCCTGCTAGTTGCAGGGCATTGCGTAAAGGTGCTAGATGTTGGTTATGGTCAACTTTGACCAATTCTGTAGAGTTATATAAGTTACGCAGCAATTGGTTATTTTGTGACTGATTCAACAGCAGCATAGCGTTGATAATTTTGTCGCGTGTAGGGGTGGGAACGTCATCATCAATAGCAACGCCGTGAGCAGGAACACCAGAGATTTTGTGGAGAATTCGCACTTGATTCTTTTCTGCTTCCGTAATGTACGGAGGATTAAGTGCATATTCTGACACAGCTGCTACATCTGCTTGACCACGTAACACAGCTTGTATGGCTTTGCCGTAATTGCCACCATAGGCAACTTGTCCAAAGAAATTATTCAAGCGATCGCGGTTTTCTACAAGCCCTTGTTTCACAAGTTCACCAGTGGGGAAAATAAACCCAGATCCAGAAGTGGGAGAGGTGAAAGCTATTCTTTTGCCGCGCAATTGTGACAAAGTGGCTTTAGCTGTGGACTGGGTTTTAAAAGGGCTATTTTTGGGAACAACAAATACTGAGTTATACGTGTATTTACCTGAATAAGTGGGGCGAACTTCAGCTAAATACAAACGAGCATTTGCCAATTGTTCAGCTTTCAACGCCGGACGGCTACTCAAGAAAGCGATATCAGCACGGTTAGCTCTTAAGGCTTCCACTGCTGCGGTGTCGTCACCAATCTGTGCTTTGACTGGAACTCCTAACTGTTTAGACAAAAATGTAGCTACAGCATTGGCTTTATTTTGCAAATCTGTAGAGTCAGAACGACTAGGAAAGATTACTACTAATTCATTTGTCTTTCCTTGGGCGAGTAAGGTTTGCTCTTTTTGATTGGGAATGAGATGAGCGATCGCCGACCTGTCTCCTAATGTACTGGCAAGCAAACCCGTAAGGGCTACATATGCCACACTTACACCCAGCACACCCTGTTTTGTGACTCTCATTTGTCTTTCTCCATTGGGAATTATTATCAGTATTTATGCGAATTTATTGCAATTGTTTTTCTTAAGACTTTAGAGTTTTGAGGAATCAAAGTCAAGATGAATTGTGTAAATATCGCTTTTGATTTATCCACCAAGACAGCAACCAGAATTTTTACAACAAAGAGAACATGAGATGATATTTACTTTGCAGTCTGCAAAGTGTATCCGCTTGGCAATCAACCCATGAGTCAAATCATCTGGATAGCAAGACACGCTAACCGCCTTGATTTTGTTAACCCTGATTGGTTTCTTACCGCCGAACGACGTTATGATCCCCCTTTGTCTGAAGATGGTTTCATACAAGCGAAGCAACTAGCTAACCGTCTCAAGAAAGAAAAAATTGCCCATATTTTCGCTTCGCCTTTCTTGCGAACCGTACAAACGGCAAACGCTGTTGCAGAAGTTCTGGATTTACCAATTAAACTGGAAACAGGTTTAAGTGAATGGCTCAATCCTGCTTGGATGACAGAGGAACCAGAAAGGCTTTCTATTCCTGCCCTGGCTGGACTATTCCCTAGAATAGATACTAGCTACACTCCCCGTATTACTGCTAAATATCCAGAAACTCAACCACAAGTGCGGGCCCGTTCCGGACAAACTGCTAGATGTCTAGCCACAGAATATTCTCCAGACAATATTTTGCTGGTGGGACATGGTGCATCTGTACTAGGCGCGGCTATGGGACTTGTTGGTGAAATTGCTGTAACGGAAGTTAAAGCATCTTTATGTAGCTTAGTAAAACTTGTACGTCAACATCCAGAATGGTTTCTCGAACTCAAGGGAGATACTTCCCACTTAACACAGGTCGAGGAATTTGTTCGGTTTAATTGATGGATATTAGGAGTATGTCACTGGGAAAAAATCAACTACTAACTACTGTAGGGTAGCACAGCTAGCTGTGTACCCCTAGCAATCAGCAACCAGCAACTACCATATATATTTATGACTTTACTACTAGCAGGAGACATCGGCGGCACAAAAACCATTCTGCGAGTGATGGAAGAAACAGAAGCACCTCTTTTACGGACGGTGTATGAACAGCGTTACCGCAGTGGGGATTTTCCTGATTTAGTGCCAATAGTACAGCAGTTTTTGACGGCGGCTAACACACCCATACCGGAAAGAGCTTGTTTTGCGATCGCTGGGCCTATAGTTCACAATACTGCCAAGCTGACTAATTTGGCTTGGTTTCTGGAAACCGAACGTCTACAACAACAACTCGGTATCAATCATGTCTCTTTAATCAATGATTTTACTGCTGTTGCCTATGGCATTCTAGGTTTAGAACCCCAGGATTTTTATACACTTCAACCTGGGAAACCAAACCCTGATGCACCCATCGGGATTATTGGTGCTGGTACTGGTTTAGGACAAGGATTTCTCATCAAACAGGGAAATTTTTATCAAGCTTTTCCTTCTGAGGGTGGACATGCTGATTTTGCTCCTCGTACTGAGTTAGAGTTTCAACTGCTGAAATATCTGTTGGATAAACACGGTATCCAGCGCGTTTCTGCGGAAAGAGTAGTTTCTGGTTTAGGAATTGTTTCTATTTACCAATTTTTACGCGATCGCAAAATTAGCAATGAATCACCAGAGATAGCTGAAATAGTCAGAACTTGGGAACAAGAAGCAGGAAAACCAGAAAAAAGCGTTGATCCAGGTGCAGTCATTGGTAATGCTGCTTTACAAGGAAGCGATCGCCTTAGTGAACAAACAATGCAGTTATTTATAGAAGCTTACGGCGCTGAGGCTGGTAATCTTGCCCTCAAACTTCTTCCTTATGGTGGTTTATATGTTGCCGGTGGGATAGCCCCAAAAATCCTGTCTTTAATTCAAAAAGGTGACTTTTTGTTCAACTTTACTCATAAAGGTAGAATGCGTTCCTTGTTAGAAGAAATACCAGTACATGTTGTAATAAATCAACAAGTGGGATTAATTGGTGCTGCTATTTACGCTTCTAGGTTATAGTATATATACGTAGGATAAGAATGCTCTTTTTACACAAATTTACGGGTGCTTCTAAAGTTTTTGTTAAGCTATAACAAACCTATTATCCTACGTGATATCAGCACGTGTAAAAGCAAAAACTATGACAAAAAGAGTGTTGTTTTCCTTAATTACTATAGCCTTACTATGTAGCGGATTTACTCGTGTCGAGGCGCGTCCCCCCCAGCGCCCCCTTTCCCCAACCAAACCAGCTCCCAATAAACCAATTAAGTCAGAATGGAAGCTATTCACTGCCCCAGATGGTAGCTTTAGTGTCTTAATGCCGGGAATGCCTAAAGCCATTACCCAAACTCAAAAGACCTATATGGGGGAAATAAACTTACAAGTTTTCGTTGGTCAACTAGCTAACCAAGAAGTGGCTTACGTAGTCGCATACAATGACTTTCCCCATAGCTATGGTCAAATGACAAATCCCCAATTAATACTTAACAATGCCCAAACTCTAGCTGTAAAAGCTACCCAAAGTAATTTAATTGGACAACGTAGCATTAATAGTTCAAATGGTCATCCCGGCAAAGAAATTGAGTATATTAACTCTGGTGGGAAAATCACTAAAAACCGAATGTATGTTGCTGATGGACGTTTGTATCAAGTCATGGCGATCGCAACTAAAAAACAACAGAAGACTTTATCTCAAACTATTGATGGATACTTGAATTCTTTCCAGTTAGTTTTGAAAAAATGAGGATTATGATTGACGCAAAGAAGACATTGAAAGTTGGCATTGGGCATTGCAAATAGCCAACAATCAACCACTAACTACTAACAACAGAATAGGTTCAAACGTCAAAGCTGTTGATTTGAAATTCACAAGCCCTAGAAAACTGTTGTGTTACGAATTCCTCAAAACTAACTAATGGCAAACAAGAGGGATTTTTAATCAATTCTTTTGCTAATAAAAAGCCTGCAACTGTCCATGTTTGATATTTTCTTGCTTGTTTGCCTTGCAGTCGCCCTCTTCTACCATCGTAATACTCTGGCCATTCATCATCTTTAAGACGTTCTTGGGCAATTTCAATTGCTCTGTCTGCTAAATATACTCTTTTAGTTTTAATGGCTGCTGCTGCCAACATCCACATTAAAACGGGCCAATTGCCACCGTTGTGATAAGACCAAGGTATATTCTTAGGATCGCAGCCAGTAATAATTCTATATTCTTCATTTTCCAAGGCTGGAAAAGTGATTTTCATCGGCATATCTCCGACTAAGTCATCCCAGCGTTTCTCAATTAAATTCATGATGGCTTGCGATTGTTGTTCGCTAGCAAGATCAGAAATAATTGCAACTAAATTTCCTAATGTGAAAAAGCGGGTATCCATCTGTGATGGGCCAACATTTCCTGCTAGATAACCACCTTGTTTTGGCAACCACCGATCTAATTCAGCATAAGGAAGCGAATCTACATATATATTGAATTCATTAACGGCTTCTTTGCCATACTCTTCACCTTTGTAGCGGTAAATAGCATTGAGACGATTTAAGTCTATCCAGTAATGTTTACGGATATGAGCGCGTAAAATCGGTAAGCGATTATCAATAGCTGTAACAATATCTTGATTGCCTTGGCAAATTAGCAATTCTCGCCCAGCACGTAATGCGGAGTAAAACAGAGATTGTATTTCTAAAGGATGTCCGTATATACCCAAACGACGGTCAATCATACAAGCACCGTCTGGAACCAACAGGGTAGGATACATATCAAAACGTGTCGCTAAGGACAGTTCCATAATCAACCTGATTCCTTGTTGAAAATCGCTTTGATATGCCAATGAATAATCCTGGGTAGCTACTACATAAGCACGTAGCAGAATCATCCACCAAAAACATGAATCTACTGGTGTGACTCTAGCGATTGCATGTTCTCCAAAATCTGCTTCTAAATATTCTTCACCACTTTGAGATACAACTACTTTAAAGCTAGCTGGAATCATGCCTCGACCAGGTTTGTAGGCATCCAATTGATTCTCTTTTGGCTGTAACTTTAAAGTTACTTCTAGAAAGTTACGAACAATTTCTGTTCTACCTTGAATGAGAAATAGTAGACCAGAAGAAACAAAATCGCGAATAAAGCATTGATCGTAATTGAGCGCATCTATTGTACTATCAATGGCGGCGAGTGTCCCAACTGGACGACCTTGATAGTACATAATCGATTTTTCTAAAACTTCCCAAGCTTCTCTTTCTACATTTTCAATTGTTGCCAAATCTTCTAATTGCATCGCCTCAATATCTCCATATAAATTTGTATTTTTCATTCGACATTGAATAAATAAAACTTAATTTATTCCTTACGATATCCTCACCATTATCAACATATTTTTTAATTCAAAAATAAAGATGAATGCTATTTCTAAAAATATTTTCGCTGTTCAAATAATCAATTTTATGATTGGCATTTTTAGCCTGAAAAAATGCATTTCTTGCTATTTTTATTAAAATAGCAAGAAACCTACTTGTTATAACCAAGCTCAATATATCCTTTAACACTTGGAAATTTATCAGGATTTAATTACTTTTTACCATACAAAAACATATATGAGTAGGTATTTAAATTTTTGTAAATTTAAATACTTTTACACCAGAAGTGTCTTTAGCTCTAACTAAATAATTTACTGACACAATAAAAATTATAACGATTTTTCATAATATGCAATAGTAATTTTAAAAATCATTTTTTATATTTAACATAGTAATTAATTTTACTTTTTATCTGCTAATCTTCTTTAGCAACAAAATAAATTAAACTTAATATAGTGCATCAAAAAATACACATCTAATAAAAAACCAACCTATTTTGAAAATAGTTATTTTAAATAAATAACAAATTTAATCATAGATAAATTATCGTCATACATACATTTAAAATCTTTTTGATGATCGGTAATTTTTTTCTTAATTATCCCTTGCTACTTATGCAAAATAGTGGTCTAATAAACCTCTACTAGTCAGCAAGTTTACTGATCAAAGTTTTTTTATGAGATTAGGAAAGAATGCAATACTACACTCGCCAAATAGATTAGAACGAACTTTTAGCTTTTTCGCCCCTTGTTATGGGAATGCGATCGCACACTAAAAAGTTGGTAGATACAAAAAACTAACTAGCTACACAAATGGCTATTCTGAGAAACAACTAGATGAGAGAAGCATATATATTAAAATAGCATATTATTTTGTAGCTATTGTTACTTTTATCATATCAAATTTCAGAAGTACATCAAGTATGGAAAACAACTATTTCCCAAAAATTTTCTTAAATCTTCCGGATAACAACTAAAGTTTGTGTACTTTACAAGCAAAAGGGGTTCGTATAGAAAAACTCCTAGTTCTCTGGATTAAAATTAAAAAATAATAAAGTTAAATCCCGCGACCTAGCAATGTGCGCCCAGCGTGCCTATTTGAAAAATCAAGGGTTGAAAGCCTTTGTCTAGAGGGTTTTGTTGCTTTCGCCATGACTGAGCGTTGCCTGATGCAAGAGTCATCCGATTTTGGATTTTGGATTTTGGATTTTGGATTTTGGATTTTGGATTTTGGATTTTGGATTTTGGATTTTGGATTTTGGATTTTGGATTTTGGATTTTGGATTGACCCCACGGATAAATCCGCTTTCTTGTACCCTGCTCGGAATGGTTGGTCAACAGAATAGAATTGCCTGTGTAGACTTCCAAAAATTTAACCCACCTTGATTTAGTGATATCAATTTCAAGGCTATATAGTTAAAGTACGATTCAACTGACTAATATTTTGATTTGGAGCATTAATTTAGTATTCACAAATCTGGATTAGGTGATAAAAACAAAAAATAAATCAACAAATATCAGCCAAAAGGACGACTTGGAATTCTTTTAGTCCACAAATAGTAAACTTTGGCCAAAAGCCTTGAAAAGTATTTGTGGACGGTTTATATCAACAATGGAAATAGCTCTAATAAGAGTACTAAATAGTGAGACCGAAAAACTCACTTATCTTAACCACAAATCAAATTTAATTAGCTTAAATTAGTTTATCATAAATATTCATTTAATTAAAATTACTTATTCTCGTAGAAAAATACTCCTAATTAACCATATGAGTTTGATTAATCATACGGAAAAATAAAAAATAAACTCAAAAGGAAAAATTGATGCTTAAAGCAGTAGAAACTGTTAAAACTCCTTCAGTAGAACGCTTGCTCAAACTTTGGGCAAAGCGTTATACACTGGATTTTTCTCACGTCTCACTAGACAAGTATATTCATACTAGTTTATTGGCAACCGCTTCACCAGAGGGACGAGCTTTTACATCTGCTAGGTTGATGAAGAATCTATTAGATATTAATTGCCAGATGGGATGTATACAAGCGAAAACTTTTTATAGTTATATCCCCAACATTATAGATTTGAACGAAGCAAGGCTGATAACTCAATTTGCTTTTCGAGTATATAAACAAACACTTGAATTTTATGAAAAAAACTCTCTTCAAGCACATTTATCCATAACAGAAATATTTGAAAGTAATAATATTTCTATATTGGGGATATCGGAAATCACTGAATTAGCCTATTTACTTGAACCAGTATTACTTGTATTTCAAGAGCAACACATAATTTCCAAAGATTGGCGTGCTCTTGGGTTCATGACAACGCAAATAAATTTTACAAATCAGTTAATTCTCAAAAAACTTACGTCAACAGAAAAAATATTACTAACTCCCTACTTAAAATTTGTTGAAGAACAAGTTGCCATACCTTGGCAACTTGTTTGTGCTAGCGCTACCAAGTATGAGGTAGATTCACCGGAATTAAATCTTATAGAACAGATGATGTTAGCTACACCAGAGATAGCTGAGTCGATTTATCGTCAATTGGTGGAGTTATTACCCAATCATTATAGCCGCAGGGGAGAATTGAGTAACCCAAGCATCAAACACTCTTGCCTTCGTGACTTGAATATGTTTCAAGCTTACTTGTGGTTGTGCTTTTTAGAAAAGAGCATGGAATCCATAGAAAGGGAACTTATACCTTTGTGTGTGATGGTTGTCAAGGGTGTAGGTATTAAATGGGAAATGACAGAAAAATGGTGTCAACTCTTGGTAGATGAAATTAGCAGCCACCTGAACGCAGAACAGAAGATGTTATTGTGTCCTTATCTGCAAGAAATGCAACAGCTATTTTTGAGTGAGCGATCGCGCTTGGGTTATAAAGAAGAATTAACTGGCGGTGTTATTTGACAGTTATAGTGTTGCCTACATTGCCAGCATCTATAATTAATTCTTGCCCTATGTTAGTTCGTTAATTATGTCGGAAGAAGATATCCGTGCTACGCGGCTAGAGAAAGTAGAACAGTTTAGACAGTTAGGGATGAATCCCTACGCCTATCGTTGGGAATCTACCCATCACGCAGCGCAATTGCAGGAAAAATTTGCTGATTTAGCCAATGGAGAAGAAGTAGATATAGATGTCGCTGTGGCTGGACGCATTATGGTGCGTCGCGTCTTCGGTAAACTAGCTTTCTTTGATATAGAAGATGAAACTGGCAAAATTCAGCTTTATTTAGACAAAAACCGCATCCAAGCAGGTATGGCAGATATTGATGCTAATGCCTTTAACCATCTCAAACAGCTTACAGATGTTGGTGACATCTTGGGTGCAAAAGGAACAATTAAACGGACTGAAAAGGGCGAATTATCAGTTTATGTTAAAGAATATACAATATTAACTAAATCTTTGTTGCCCTTGCCTGATAAATGGCACGGTTTGACAGATGTAGCTAAACGTTATCGACAACGCTACGTAGACTTAATCGTTAACCCAGAAGTTCGGCAAACTTTCCGCCGTCGCGCTCAAATTACTGCTGGTATTCGTAAATACTTAGAAGAGCGTGATTTCTTGGAAATTGAAACTCCTGTTTTACAAGCAGAAGCAGGAGGTGCTGATGCGCGGCCATTTATTACCCACCACAACACCTTAGATATGGAGTTGTATTTGCGGATTGCCACAGAACTCCATCTCAAGCGATTGATTGTCGGTGGTTTTGAAAAAGTATTTGAACTGGGACGAATTTTCCGTAATGAGGGAATTTCTACCCGTCATAATCCAGAATTTACTACGGTGGAAATTTACCAAGCCTACGCCGACTACAACGATATGATGGCGCTGACGGAAGGAATTATTACCAGCGTTGCTCAAGAAACACTTAGCACATTACAAATTACCTACCAAGGACAAGCAGTTGATTTAACGCCATCTTGGCGTCGTGTTACCATGCATGACTTGGTAAAAGAATATACAGGATTAGATTTCCGAGCCTTTCAAAGCTTAGAAGCAGCCAAAACTGCATCTAAAAATGCTGGATTAGAAAAAATAGAAGATTGTCCTTCTATTGGTAAGCTGCTGAATGAAGCCTTTGAACAAAAAGTAGAGGCTAACTTAATTCAGCCTACTTTTGTAATTGACTATCCCGTCGAAATATCGCCCTTGGCAAAACCGCACCGTTCCCAGCCTGGTTTGGTGGAACGTTTTGAATTATTTATTGTTGGACGCGAAACAGCCAACAGTTTCTCAGAACTTACAGATCCCATTGATCAACGCCAACGCTTAGAAGAACAAGCAGCCCGCAAAGCCGCAGGTGATTTAGAAGCCCAAGGAGTAGATGAAGACTTCCTGACAGCCTTAGAATATGGAATGCCTCCCACTGGAGGTTTAGGTATTGGCATTGACAGGTTAGTAATGTTGCTAACTGACTGTGCTAGCATCCGAGATGCGATCGCCTTCCCCTTACTCAAGCCAGAAAAATCTGAACAAATCGGGGAATAGGGGATCAGGGATCGGGGATCGGGGGAACAAGGGAAGGGGAACAACTTCTCAGTTATCAGTTATCAAATTAAACTGGAAACTGGTAACTGTTAACTGATTCATGCCCGATCCCCAACCCTCAATCCCCAATCCCCGATCCCTAACTGATAACTGATAACTGTTTCAACGTATGGCAGGACATAGTAAATGGGCAAATATTAAACGCCAAAAAGCAGTAGTGGATGCCAAAAAGGGTAAGACATTCACCCAACTTTCACGGGCGATTATTATTGCTGCTAGGAGTGGTATTCCAGATCCAGCAGGTAATTTCCAACTGCGAACAGCGATCGACAAAGCCAAAGCGGCGGGTATTCCCAACGAAAATATTGAAAGGGCGATCGCTAAAGGTGCGGGAACTTTTGCAGGTGATGGATCTCAGCTTGAAGCTATTCGTTACGAAGGTTATGGCCCTGGGGGCGTTGCTGTTTTAATCGAAGCCTTGACAGACAATCGTAATCGTACCGCAGCTGACTTACGCACCGCCTTTAGCAAAAATGGCGGTAATCTTGGTGAAACAGGATGTGTCAGTTGGATGTTTGATCAAAAAGGCGTTTGTATTGTTGAGGGAGTAGAAGATGAAGAAAAACTTTTAGAAGCATCCCTAGAAGGTGGTGCGGAATCCTACGAAATGACTGATGAGAAAACTGCTGAGGTTTTTACTGAGGTGACAAACTTAGAAAACCTCAACCAAGCCCTTAAAGAAAATAATTTTCAGGTGACAGACGCCGAACTACGTTGGATTCCAAGTAACAACGTCGAAGTTAATAACCCAGAACAGGCGCGATCGCTACTTAAATTAATAGATACTTTAGAAGGCTTGGATGATGTGCAGAACGTCACCGCCAACTTTGAAATGTCAGAAGAATTAATGGCTGTCATGTCTTAGCTTAAACTGCAATAAGAATTTCACATTAATTACACAGTACCGACATATTAGTTTGAGATATTGATATTGTTGATGACCAAATGTTAGTAACAGGTAGTGCCAAGCAACCAACAACTAACCATTAACAACCAATAACAAGTAACTTTATCTTACTCTTCAACACACTTAAACACGGTTTTTACCCTACTGCGTATCTCATGCACCAGTAGGGTTTTTATTTAATTAGTTGTTAGTTCTTAGTTTTCCTCCGTGTCCCCCTTCCCTTGTCCTCTACGGCGCGATCGCGTAAAAATAATAATTAAAACGCTGTAATTTGTCTTAACAATGGTGCAAGCACAGCTTCCACAAACTTTTTCCCCTAAGCAGGTAGCTACAAGCAAACGGGAATACGACTATGATTTGGTCATAGTCGGTGGCGGAATTATCGGCCTTACCCTAGCCTCTGCTTTTAAAAACTCAGGATTGAGTATCCTGCTGATTGAAGCAAAACCAGAATCCGCAGCAGTAGCCAAGGGACAAGCCTACGCCGTACACATGCTGTCGGCGCTAATTTATCAAGGTATTGGAGTCTGGGACAAAATCTTACCTCAAATTGAAACTTACCGCCGTGTCCGGCTTTCTGATGCTGATCACCCAAATGTGGTGGAGTTTACCACAGCAGACATCAATAAACAAGATTTGGGTTATGTGGCGGAACACCAAGCACTGTTGTATCCTCTGCGCGAGTTTGTCAAAGAATGTCCAAATGTGACTTATTTGTGTCCAGCAGAAGTAATAAATACTCATTATCACCAGGACATAGCCACAATAGATGTCAAAGTCGCCGGAGAAATGCGGACAGTCCGTAGCAAATTAGTAGTAGCTGCTGATGGTTCGCGATCGCCTATTCGCCAAGCTGCTGGAATTAAAACTCATGGTTGGAAATACTGGCAGTCTTGTATTGTGGCATTTGTCAAACCGGAAAAACCACATAATCATACTGCCTACGAAAAATTTTGGTCTAGTGGCCCCTTCGCAATTTTACCTTTGCCGGGAAATCGTTGTCGCATTGTCTGGACTGCCCCCCATGAAGAAGCAAAAGCCTTGTGTGCTTTGGATGATGAGCAATTTCTCACACAATTAAGTCGGCGTTTTGGTAATCAGCTGGGTAAGTTGGAATTGCTTGGCGATCGCTTTATTTTTCAGGTACAACTGATGCAGAGCGATCATTACGCCCTACACCGATTAGCTTTGGTGGGTGATGCAGCACACAATTGTCATCCCGTGGGCGGTCAAGGTTTAAACTTGGGTATCCGCGATGCAGCAGCTTTAGCCCAAGTGATTCAACAAGCACATCACACTGGTGAAGATATCGGTAATATCAAAATCCTCAAACGCTACGAACGTTGGCGTAAAAGGGAAAACCTGACTATTCTAGGTTTTACAGATTTATTAGATAGAGTCTTTTCTAATACATTTTTACCCGTAATGCTAGTTCGTCGTCTTGGTTTATGGGTAATGCAGCGAGTACCAATATTGAAAATATACACTCTCAAATTGATGATTGGCTTGAAAGGACGCACACCCGAATTAGCCCAACGTCATATAGCATTCCTAAATCATTCGTGAACAACAATATCCCCGACTTAGGGGTAGCTGGTGAATAGGGGATCTGGGGGTTTGTAGAGACGTTGCAGTGCAACGTCTCTATTTTATTTAATTTTTTACTATGTTACTGGAGTTTTTACTTAGATAATCATACTTAAAAAGCATTCTTTTTTTTACTCCATAAAAGTAAAAAATAATACTCGTGCGATTAAGTTGCAAGTATTAAATTTTACTCAAAATTTACTTGCAAAGCACTGACATTAAGACAATCCAAGGAGAAAATTCAGATAGAAGCGCAATCTCTACCTGGAATGATTTTCAGGAAAAATTTGCTGAATTAACCGAAAACCAGGGTTGTTTGGATTGATTTGTTATGCGGATTTTAATTTACTCTTATAACTACTACCCAGAACCAATAGGGATAGCCCCCCTAATGACTGAATTAGCAGAGGGACTCGTTAAACGAGGGCATCAGGTACGTGTAGTGACTGCTATGCCAAACTACCCAGAACGTCGAATCTACGACGGGTATAAAAAAAAGTTGTATCTGACCGAATATAAAAATGGCGTTCAAATTCAACGCAGTTATGTTTGGATTCGCCCTCAACCCAACCTCCTAGATAGGGTGTTACTAGATGCGAGCTTTGTTATTACAAGTTTTCTACCAGCCTTGAGGGGTTGGCGTCCAGATGTAATTCTTGCAACTTCACCATCTTTACCTGTGTGTATTCCAACAGCCTTATTGGGATGGTTACAGAATTGTCCTGTGGTATTAAACCTTCAAGATATATTGCCAGAAGCAGCGATTCATGTTGGCTTGATAAAAAATCAATTACTTGTTAAAGCCTTTACAGCATTAGAAAAATTTGCCTACCACACTGCGACTAAAATTAGTGTCATTGCTGATGGATTTGTAGAAAATTTGATAGATAAAGATGTAAAAGCGAATAAAATTGTACAAATTCCCAACTGGGTTGATGTCAATTTTATTCGTCCTTTACCAAAAGAAAATAACTCTTTCCGCAGCGAGCATCAACTAAATGATAAATTTTTAGTTTTATATTCTGGTAACATTGCCCTGACTCAAGGCTTGGAAACAGTAGTAAAAGCTGCCTCTACGTTGCAACATATTCCAGACATTAAGTTTGTGATTGTAGGAGAGGCAAAAGGTCTACAAAGATTACAGCAAGAATGCCAAAACTGTGGTGCAGATAACGTTTTATTGCTGCCTTTTCAACCCCGTGAACAATTACCAGAGATGTTGGCTGCTGCTGATGTTGGTTTGGTAGTGCAAAAGAAAAATGTGATATCCTTCAACATGCCATCCAAAATTCAAGTTTTACTTGCCAGTGGTAAAGCATTAATTGCATCTGTACCTGATAACGGTACTGCTGCAAGAGCAATTAGACAAAGCGGCGGCGGTGTTGTCGTCCCTCCAGAAGATCCCCATGCTCTAGCCAAGGCAATTTTGGATTTGTACCAACACCCTCAAAAAGTTAAAACTCTCGGCTATAACAGTCGCCAATTTGCCGTTGAACAATATTCTTTTGACCAAGCTTTAAATCATTATGAGTCTTTGTTCTACACAATGATTGCTGATAGTCCAGCAATTGAATCCGCTGTTGTTTCTAAGCAAGAAGTTAAAATCAGTTAACAATGATTGGTTATCAGTTATCAGGGATTTGTGTTGACGCCGATACCAAATGCCTCAAGTTTAGAGTCGATATTTACCAAGATACGCTCATGATTCTCTTATTTGTTGCTATTTATACAATGAAATTATATAAATATTGTACAAATAGAGAATAATATACCTTGAATACACTAAAAAATTAATGGTTTTTCTCAAAAATCTTGAAGCAAATCTCATTATTTCCATACTTTTTATACATACTCTGAGCATGAAGGTTCTAATGGAAGGAATTCATGCATCTTGACAAAACTAAAGTTGAAGCTTGGACTGATTTTACATAATCAACTATTTGACACTGCGTAGCAGCTTACAATAATCTGTCAAGTTTAAGGAGTAAAAAGGAAAGCAGCCGATATTACCTGTTGTTTAACAACCAAGAAAACACTATCCAAGTCTTGACCTGACTAGGCAACAAACTTCAAAATAGTACTGAGCCTAGATATTTATTAAGTACGAGTCTTTCTGAATAAAGCTGTTTGTGGGGAGATTCCAGGCTCAGGCTAATTAGCCCATGAGGGAAGAAACGTTGTAAAATTTACCAAATTCTACTAACCAATGATTGTTTACAAAGCGATTCCAGAACATACTGAACCTAAAGCCCGTAAATATAGTCTTCACTCTTTTGCGAGTAATACAGCTATTTAGGGAAAAACTGTGTCGATAACTTGTAGTTAGCTTAAGCAACTAATGCAGGTGCTTGATAAAATATCATCTTATTAGCAAGCAAAATCACCCGTTCATTCAAATATTGGTCAGTTTAAGGATGGTATTTGGCTTTATTCAAAACCACATGATGAACTTTCAAACAAGAATGAGATCATGAACACCATTCGCGAGGGACAAATTCAGGAAGGTGACAAAAAACATTTTAGACTTTCAGTCAACTTCGTTGACCAAACACTTGAATTTGCTTCTTCACCAGATTTAATGAATACAGATTTTTGTATTTTCCATAAGTTTGTGGTATTCAACTAAATTTCAATTATGAACAAAAAATGGGCTGTTAAGCGGATTACTGTTAACTTGGCATCAAACGAAGCCAATAAGCTTGAAAAATACTGTGATCAGACAGGTAGAGCAGCAACGGATGTGATTAGGGAACTCATTCGAGCTTTACCGATGACTAGACCGGAGCAGCATTAGAACCAGGTTTAGTCTTGAGATTAATGATGATTTTGGCAAACTAGTTTTTGCGTCAGGCAGGATTTTCAGTCTCTTGCAAGTGCACTAGCCAGTAATTAATAGATTAGAGATTCCTTAGTCAGCTAATAGACTAAGGAATCTCTACAATTTTACTCTACACTGATTAGTTGTATGTTTTCCAGATAACATTTAAGGAAATATTTTGCTATTTTACTGAAATTTTCTGAACTTAGATTACCCAACTCGTATAAAGTGGCTAGGATTCTTGCAAAGACTGGAATTTTACAATTCGGCGTGAAAAATTAGGTTATGGGCAACTCTTGAATGAGTTCCCGAACTATGTCCGTTGCTTCTTTTCCCGTCCAGTCACAATGTTGTTCAAGTTTTCTAACTTCATCTGGTGTCAATTCAAGCGTTATTTGTTTCACTGATGCTTTTTTACTGGGTGTTGCAAAAATTGGAAATACATTTGCACCTGTTTTGTTCATTATTTTTATACTTCATTATTTAAGATGATTTAGTATTGCCAATCCAGAACCATCTTTACCAGTGAAAATCTAGTTTTTGAGATTTAACTTAAGATTTTTAATTATTCTATTTAATATTTATAAAGCACAAGCACCAGATACAAAAAAATTACTGGTAGCAAGTTGAACATAAAACTATATGCACAAATCCTGATGATTAAAGTTTTGGAAGCTTATTTGATGTATTTTAATATACAACAAAATAATATATACACTAGTAACATCTACATCAGATTTTATAATTTTGTCAAGTAGTTAAAGTCATATAAGTTCGCGCAGGCGTACTTCTTTTGAATAGGCGTTATTTCTAAGATACTGTTACTCAATTCGTGTAGGGGTTTAAGCCTTCACAAAACTCTTGATTTTGGACTATTATCCCGCCCTGCAATCAATTAATTGGGGGCTAATAGCTCAACTACTTTAAAACGCGCTAAGTATGGTCAGGTAATCAGGATGTAAGATTAGAAATTCTATGAGCTTAAAAAAAATTTACAATTATTCTTTAAATTATTTATTAACTTCCTGATTTTGGCTTGTCTAAATTTTAAAATAATCACAACAATCAGACAGCGTGATCGCTAAAACTATGATTGTGCTTAGGTTTCCTCGAAGCACACATCCTGATAATCAGCAGAGTAACAAAAGAATATTTAGATAATTTGGCGATCGCATCTCATAACTCGAAAGCTGATTAGCGACCAACAGCTTGTTGATACTATTCTCAATTGCCAGATGTGAACATATTGAGAGAATGCCCTTTTTACTTCAATATTATTAAGACATATAGGCGTTCATATCTAGACTCAAAAGATATTAGTCTTTCTGTGAACTAGTTTCAAATATACTGTCTGGTCTTTTGTTAGAGATATCTAGATAATAAGCGGCTTATATGAAGTTGTTATGATAAAATTCTTTCACTGTAAAAATTTTAGCGTGACTAAATATTGTGCATTTAGTCTGCCTAGTATGGACGCTAAATAGATAGAAAGATATGAAAATTAATACGGCTAGACAGTTCAGTTCCCCAGAAAATATATCTGATAGTGATTCATCTGCACCTTTGTCGGTAGCAGAGGCTGTAGTTAAGATATTGGAAGAACTAGGAGTGCTATATGCATTTGGTGTCTCCGGGGGTGCGATCGCGCCACTGTGGGGTGCATTGCATAATAGTTCTCTGCAAGTACTCCACTTTCGGCATGAAGCAGGAGCTGCGTTTGCAGCGACAGAAGCGTATTTTGCTAGCGATCGCCCAGTAGTAGTATTTACTACCACAGGACCAGGAATTACGAATGCTTTGACAGGAATATTAGCTGCCCGTTGGGAAGGTGCTAAGGTTATTTTGCTGTCAGGTGCAACACCTTCACCACGACGCGGACGCTGGGCTCTCCAAGAAACTAGCACCTACACTATATCTAGTACAGGCCTTTTGACTTCAGGGAGAATATTTAATTATGCAACTACTCTGGAATCTAGTGATGAACTTCCAGAAATTGCACGAAGACTTGCCCTTGGCTTTGCACGATCTGGAGGATTCGTAGCCCATCTGAGTATCCCTAAAAACATCCAGACAAGCTTAATCAAAGAATCGTTACCAAAGGTAGCTTTGTCTTACGCTTTGCCAAGCGCCAGTGATCAAACAATGGCAGAATGTGCGCGATTGCTGTCTGAAGGATCTTTTGCAATCTGGGTTGGGTTTGGTGCGCGAGGTGCGGCGGCGGAGATTCTTCAACTTGCTGAAAGAACAGGGGCTGCTGTCATGTGTTCACCCCGTGGTAAGGGTATTTTTCCCGAAAATCATCCTCAATTTGTGGGCGCTACAGGCTTTGGTGGACATGGATCAGTTCTAGTCTACATGCAAGAGCAACGTCCTTTGCGTACGCTCGTACTTGGAACACGCCTTGGTGAACTTACCTCTTTCTGGAATCCGGCGATGATCCCTACACGAGGATTTGTGCATGTTGATCTGAACGCAGAGGTTCCAGGAACAGCATATCCATCTGCTGAGACGTTTGCTATCCAGTCTGATGTTGGAATGTTTCTCAAAGGACTGCTGAAATACTTCCCAGAAAATATAGGTTCCTCATTAGCGATCGCTTTGCCTCATCCTAAACGTGATTTCATCGAACCACAAGCAGACGGTTTGGTGCGACCTCAATTTTTGATGGATGTAATTCAACGGCTAATTGTCGAGGAAACAGATTTACTGCTCATGGCAGAGTCTGCTAACTCACTGGCTTGGGTAAATCCAATACTACAATTTGCCAAACCGGGCCGCTTTCGTGTCAGTACTAGCTTTGCGTCTATGGGACATTTTGTTACAGGTGTCGTGGGTGCAGCTTTAGCACGTCAAGGTAAAGCAGTAGCCATTGTTGGAGATGGTGCCATGCTCATGAACAACGAGGTGAGTACAGCTGTAAAATATCAAATTCCTGCCATCTGGATTGTACTCAATGATGGGCGCTATAACATATGTGAACAGGGAATGACGTATTTAGGTTTTAAGGGCGTAGATGCAACAATTCCACAGGCAGATTTTGTCAAAATTGCCCAAGGAATGGGGGCCGATGGTATCCGTGTTGAAAGGGAATGTGACATCCAGGCGGCATTAGAAAAAGCGATCGCAGCTCCTTGTCCATTTGTAGTTGATGTACTCATCGATCCCACCCAAATACCATCATCTGAAGGCCGTTATCAAAGTCTGATTTCACAAGGCGCTACAAATTATTAAATTAATTATTTCACTTTGTTTAATAGGGCAATTCAACTATGGTGTATCCTCCAGTAGGCATTCGTTCGCTCGCTATCAGTTTGCCAAGCATTAAACGTACAAGAGATTATTACATAGAAAAATACCCAGACTTAGTGGCTCAATCGGAGCAAAAAAGTCTGGCAAAGCTGTTTTCTCTGACTGGCTCTACTCCCAGTAATGAGTTTGACCTAGAGATGATGCCTTATTTGTCTGATCCTTTTCGTGGAACGGTTGAGCAGAGACTGCTTGGACCAGGGGAGTCCTCCCTGACACTAGAATATGATGCAGCAACAAAAGCTCTTGAAGCAGCCAAGCTTTCTCTTGACGATATTGATCTCATGCTTGTTGCTTCAGTCTGGCCTGAACAAATTGGATTTGGCAATGCTGCCTTTCTTGCCCAGCAACTTGAATTTCAGGGTGCGGCTTGGAATCTAGATGCAGCGTGTGGAGTAACACCAGTTGCACTTCAGACTGCCTGTGCCTTGGTGCGAGGAGGAGAGTACAAAAAAGTGCTTGTGGTTGTCTCATGTACGTACTCTCGCTTTTTCGATGAACGCGATACTATCTTCTGGTGTATTAGTGATGGTGCTGGGGCTTTTGTTGTCGATACACTCGAACAAAATCAGGGAGTTTTAGGTACAAAAACAATTAATACACAACTATTGTGTAACACTTTATTCTCTACAATTTCAGAAGACGAACAGGGTCATCCACTAGTTCGTATGCAGATTGGAAAAGAAGCAAACAAGCTCTTCCGAGAAACGGCTGTGGATTTTCTCCGTACTTGTTGTGAAGGTGCTGCTAGTGCAGCTGGTGTAACCCTAGAGCATATCGACTTTTTTCTTTTTAATACACCTACAGCTTGGTTTGCACGCTTTTGCACACGTGTACTTGGCATTGAACCAGAGCGGACAATCAATATTCATCCACAATATGCAAATATTGGATCTGTACTCTCTTTAGCTAATATGTACCATGCTGCACAGTTGGGTAAAATTCGTGAAAATGACTTAGTCCTGCTCTATGGATTTGGTGCAGCAGGTGTAGCCTCTGCGAGTGTGATGCGCTGGGGAAATGTGGCTCTAGGTCTTGATCCTCTTAGAGAAACAGACTCAACAGTGAAAGTTTCTGAAGGCAGTAGGTATGTATCTTGTTGATTAAATACTCTTGGTTTGTAGTAAGCACTTAAGTGCTTACTGCTTATATATCTGTATTTTTTATTTAGATAATCGGTATAATACCGAAAACATATCTAAGGTTAGCTGTGCAAAGAAAATTCTTGGCAGCAGGGTTTCTTTTATTGTCTGTTGCTTTTCCACTCAAAGTTTTAGCAAAGAGTTATGACGAAATTTATATATTTGGTGATAGTTTCTCTGACACAGGTAATGTATTTAATGCCACAGGTGGAGCTATCCCGCCCAGCCCATATTTTGATGGGCGTTTTTCCAACGGTTCAGTTTGGGTGGAATATCTCGCCTCTGATTTAGGGATAAATTTTAATCCACAGACCAACTTTGCTTTTGGAGGTGCAACCACAGGGTTTGATAATATTGGCTTGGCAGGTTTACCAGGATTGCAGCAACAAATTAATAGCTTTACAACAGCAAATGCGACTGCTGATCCGAATGCTCTTTACATTGTCTGGGCTAGTACGAATGATTATATAAAGTATTTTTTTGGTGATTTTCCCGATCCGACTCAGACAGTCACAAATATATCAACTGCGGTAGAATCACTGATTGCTGTCGGTGCTAAAGATATTATGGTGGTTAACCAACCCGATTTAGGAAAATTCCCAATTACAGAAGGAAATAATCAAACTTCTGATGTACTTAGCAATTTGATCAGTACACATAACTCCAACTTGACCGCAAGCATCAATTTATTGGATGAGCAATTAAGTCCAAATATCAATATTATTGGTCTTGATGTTAATTCCTTATTTAATAGGATCATTGCAGATCCACAGGAATTTGGTTTTACCAATGCGACTGACTCTTGCATTCCAGGAGACTTATCAGTTGTATCTATAAATCCTCCCACACAACCAGTTAACTGTACCCCAGATACATTTGTGTTCTGGGATCAACTTCATCCAACGACTGCTACTCATAAGGTAATTGGAGAATTAGCATTTTCAACACTTAAGAAAGAAAAGGTGCCTGTTCCTGAACCTTCTCCTGTCTTGGGGGTATTAACGTTTGGTGCTTTAGGTGTAGTTTCTCTACTAAAAGGTAAGGGACGATAATACTATAGGGTTAATCGGTTTACTTATGTAATAACTGCTCCTAAAGCTTTTAAAGAAGCTTTCTGCGCTTCTGTGATACCAATAACATTGGAAATATTTGCACCTTCATATGGTCTCTCATTCCTTAAAGTTTTAAGGCACTCTCCAGTGTTAACGTCCCAAAATTTAATCGTGTCATCTTGGCTACCACTTGCTAGTATTTGACCATTGGGACTGAAGACAACAGACCAAACTAATTGTGTATGTCCCTCCAGAGTTTTAATGCATTGATTTGTGCGGAGATCCCAAAGCTTCACAGTTTGATCTTGACTACTACTCGCTAGCATGGAGTTATCTGGACTAAAGGCTACTGAGTATACAGAACTGGTATGGCCGTTCAAAGTTTGAACACATTCTCCAGTTTTGACATTCCACAGCTTTATCGTTTGGTCGGTACTACTGCTAGCTAGTATATGGCCATCAGAACTGTAAGTTATGCACCAGATCCAATTATTATGTCCAAAGAATGTCCGGATGCATTTCCCTGTTGCAACATCCCATAATTTCACTGTTTTATCGTGAGAACCAGTAGCAACGATTTGACCATTTGGATTGAAAGCAACAGACCATATCCGGTCAGTATGCCCTTCTAATATATGAATGCATTGACCAGTGTTAACATCCCATAACCTTGCTGTGTGATCATCATTTCCACTTGCAAGCATTTGACAGTTTGGGCTGAGAGCGACCGATGTGAGCCAATTTGTATGGCCTCGAAAAGTTTTAAGGCATTGACCAGTGTTGACATCCCATAGTTTCACAGTTTGATCTTCACTACCACTGGCCACGATCTGACCATTTGAACCCAGAGCAACCGACGTAACCCGATTTTTATGCCCTCGTAAAGTTTTGAGACACTTACCAGTATTAACGTCCCAGAACTTCACCATTTGATCACCACTTCCACTCACAAGCATGTGACCATTGGCACTGAATGTCACTTCCCATATTCCACTAGTGTAACCTTGCAAAGTCTTGAGGCATTGGCCAGTGCTAATATCCCATAACCTTACTGTTTGGTCACTACTGCCACTTGCCAGTGTGTGACTATCTGGACTTAAGGCAATTGACCATACCCTGCTGCTATGTCCCTGTAAAGTTTTGAGGCAATGACTGGTGCTGACATCCCACAGTTTTAGCGTTTGATCATCTCCTCCACTTCCAAGTGTATGACCATCTATACTAAAGACTATCGAATTTACACAGTCAGTATGACCGTATAATGTATTGATACATTGACCAGTTTCAACATTCCACAATCTCACCGTCTGATCATGACAACCACTAGCTAAGGTTTGACCATCTGGACTGAAGCTAACTGACCAGACTCCACCATGATGTCCTTGTAAAGTTTTGAGGCATTTGCCAGTGCTGACATCCCATAACTTCACCGTTTGGTCATTACAACCACTAGCCAAAATTTGACCATTTGGACTAAAAGCAATTGATGAGACTCTGCCATGATGGCCAGACAAAGTTTTCAGGCATTCACCAGTACTAGCATTCCACAGTTTCACAGTTTGGTCTTCACTCGCACTGGCTAATATATTACCTTTAGGAGAAAAGGCAACTAACGCAATTCCATTACTATGTCCCTGTAAAGTTGCTAGACACTCTCCGGTATTTACATCCCACAGTTTGATGGTTTGATCCTTACCACTGCTAGCGAGGACTTTTCCATCAGGACTAAAGCTAACTGACCACACCCAATCAGTGTGTCCAATACAAACAACCAGTTGTTTGCCATCTGCAACTTGATAGAGGTGAACCTGATTATCAGTGTCCCCCATAGCTAAGAGTTGACCATCAGGGCTAAATGCCACCGAATGAATACCACCAAAGGTTTCCGCAAAAATGCAGTTAGCTAGATCAGCGTGAGCAAAATTTACATTGTGCAAAATTACACTGCGTAGGTCAGCTTGCCAAACAGCAAGATCAGAAAAATCATAGCCGCTTAAATCTGTCTGTAATTGACTAAACAAATTGAGAATATTTCCCGCACTATAGCCTGGTTCTTGAGGTGATTCTTCTCGTAGTTTTGCTAAAATTTGAGTTAATTGTTTTTCAATGCCTCTTTTACTTCTAAAGACAGTGACTAGTTCATTAATTAATGGTTCGAGGATGAGGCGAATTTGAGTTTCTTTGATGTAATCTTTAGCAGTTGCCTTCATTAAGGCGTGACATCTCAAAAGATCGAAATTTTCAGTTGTAATCTCTTCACATACCCGCTCTATCAATACATGAGTGACATACTCCATAACTACAGGTTGGAGAGTGAAAGTAGCAGCACTTTGCTCGATTAGCGATCGCCGAACCAGCGATTCTAGAGCTTCTACTAATTTTTGTGCTGGTGTGGGCGATACGATATCTTCTCGTAAATCTGATAGCGAAACTGGCTCACGATTAATTGCTAGCCAAGACATAATTTCTTTTTCTAGGTTTGATAAGCGCTTAAACTGCTGGTCTAAAACATCACGAATATCTCCAAAAACTGTTGCATCTTGTTGCAGGAATTGAGTCACATGACCACCAAAGACATCTTGAATAGTCGTGGCAATTATCTTTAAAGCTAATGGATTACCTGCATACAGATCAATCATGCTTTTACATTCTTTCTCTGTTGCAGATAGTCCCTTGACTTTCAAAATTTCCTGTCCCTCTTCCACATTTAAACCAGTCAGTAGCAACGAGTGAACAGGTAGCGCTCTCCCTTCCATTAATGCTACTTCTTTGGGTTTTTCCCGGCTAGTTAGCACTAAGCAGCTAGTGTGATCTGCTTCTCCTAGCTGTTTAAATAGCTGACCATATCCCTCATATCCTTCAGGGTAATGTCCAGAGCGATTACCACTGCTGAGAATTGACTCTGTATTGTCAAGAATCACTAGACAACGATTGTTTCGTAAATAATCAAGTAGCCTGGATATGATCTCAGCTAAGTTTTCTGGGAGGTTGCTTTCTGTTTCTTGCTCGTCAGAGAGAAATTGGATGAGATTTACGAGAATAGATTTAATCGGTGGTGCTTCTCTTAGCGATCGCCAGATGACATATTCAAATTCTTCCTGAATCCGTTGAGCAAGCTTTACAGACAAAGACGTTTTACCAATCCCGCCCATTCCTAACACTGCTACAAATCGACACCGCTCATTCAGAATCCATTGCTCTAAAGTGGCAATTTCTTGCGTACGTCCATAAAAAACTGTTGGAATAGTTGCATCTCCCCAATCTATTCGAGTATTTGAGCTGATATAGTCACTTTTATCTAGTTTTAGTTTAAAAACTATAAATAGCTTCTCAAGAGTTTTTTTATCAACCCCGGATTCGCGATTGAGTACTTTTGAGATTGTACTGGGATATAACCCAGTAAGTGAGCTCATTTCTTCAAGTGTATAGCTATTGCCAAAATTTTCCTGTGCTTCTGATGCACGCTTTGCTTCTTGAAGTTTTTGCAAACCTTTGGTAGTAAGTGCAACTCCGCGCTTGCGTCTCCAATTATGTAGACTCATATATTAAAAGTTTAATGATACTGAATTTACTCTGAATAAATTAAATTTTTGCTGAATCAATAGTTTGTCGAAATATACATCAAATAGCTTGCTTTTCTGATAAAATACTTGTTGACAACTCAACTTCAAAGATAGCTAAAATTCTTACTATATATATTACAGCCAATTTTAATGTAATTTTTATAAAATACTTGCTGCACTTGATTTTATGCTTTTTAAATTTTATTTAATAGTTATTGTATATACAATAACAAAATTGCCATGTTTAGGCTAAAAAAGCGATCGCTATCATCTTTGACATAGTATTTACTACTATGATTTAAATATTATAGAAACTGCTGTCAAACTTTAAATTTGGTCAAAAGACAGTAAAAAAGACTTTAAAACCAATTTTTTATAAGCTAGATATATCCGCACGAGCAAAAATAGTAGCAAGATGCCCAACACTTCCAATCTAGATTCTTGGTTTATTTGTCCTAAACCTAATCCAGAAGCCAAAATTCGCTTATTTTGTTTTCCCTACGCTGGTGGTAGCGCAAATATCTTTCGTAGTTGGTCAAATCATCTTCTAGCAACTGTAGAAATCTGTGCGATCGAGCTTCCTGGTAGAGGAATGCGGATTAAGTTACCTTCATTCACTCAATTAGAACCTCTAGTCACAGAGTTAGCAACTGTTTTTAAACCAAAGTTAGATAAACCATTTGCTTTCTTTGGTCACAGTATGGGCGGACTTGTGAGTTTTGAACTTGCTCGTCTACTTCGCAAACAGTATCGTGTAAAACCGAGTCATCTATTTGTATCAGCTCGCCGCGCACCTCAATTTGTTGAGAACAAACCACCGATTCACAGCTTACCAGAGCCAGAATTTATTGAAGAATTACGGCGTTTAAATGGGACTCCAGAGGCTTTACTGGAAAATGATGAACTTATGCAATTATTCATGCCGATTCTACGGGCAGATTTTGCAGTACTAGAAACTTATACTTACACTCAAGAAAAACCGCTGGATTGTCCGATCACTGCTTTTGGTGGTTTGCAAGATCAAGAAGTTACTCCTGATCAAATTAAAGCATGGCAGGAGCAAACAAGCGCTTCTTTTTCATTACATATGCTCCCTGGAGACCACTTTTTTTTGCACTCATTTCAGTCATTTTTACTAGAGATTATTTATCAGAAAATAAATGATATCAATCCCTAATAGGGATTAAGCTCACTGGCAACGTCAATCTTGACTGTGAAAAAAGTAGGCTCAAAATCATTCCTGATAATTATATTCAAAGTTTACGTCAACCTATTAGAAGTTGTGAAGAAGTTCAAAACTAGAACCAGATAAAACTTTCTGTGATTCAATTTTTATCCTTGATCAAAACCTATAGGTTGACGCTAACTCTGTTAAATCATCTGTTACTTACTAACACAGCAATTTTGTGATTGCTCAAGTATTAACCGTAACATCATTGGGAATTAATACATTCTGAGACTGACTAGAGTCTAGAAGCTGATTGGGATCAACATTAATAGATGCCCCTAAGCCTGGTTGGCGTGATCTGATGTATTCACTAAAAAGATTCTGACCAGAAGGCTTGGATTTATTCCAATTTTGGCTGTCATCTATCACACCATTGGCAGAATTGGAATTTGGAATGGTGTTATCCTCTGCTGATGTATTTGAGTAGATCAATCCATCGCTACCTGTTGCATCCGTTGACTGAGTGTAAGTAGAATCACCAATCAAAACGTCGTTATTATTATCACTAGTCAACTGAGTATTGTTGTTGCTTCCGATTAATACATCGTTACTTTCAACATCGTTAGTAATGTTATTTTGTGATGAAGATGTGTCACTCAGTAAAGGATCTTGTGAACTGGATTGAGGAGATGCAGTGACAACCATCTCAAACGCTCCAATGTCAGGTTGACTATCTCTGCTGCTCCCTAGTTGGTCAGTAGTAGGTACACCGCTGACCGTGACACCACTGTTAATAGCAGGACTACTTGATAAAAGGGGATGTACTAGAACTCCTCCAATATCTTGTAAAGGACCAAGCAGAGGATCAACAATTTGACTACCTGCGACAACTTGACCACCGAACTTTGGTCCTGGAAATTCGATATTACCGCCGCCATCCTGTAGTTGATATCCAACCTGTTGTTGTGAAGGGTCGCTAGAAGTATTGTAGGCAACAATCGAGTTGGTGAGGGTAACTGCTTGTGTCGGACTGTGGGTCCAAAATGCCCCATTTGCCCGTCCGGCTTCGTTATAGACGACGGTTGAGTTAGTAATGTTGACGGGGGCAGATTCGTCAGTGTTAATGAACACCGCTCCGCCAGCATCTTCAATTGCTTTATTTCCAGAAAAGGTTGTGTTGGTGATGTTGACTGGCGAAGAACCATCTATCCATAAACCTCCACCCTGCTTTGCAGCTGTATTGTTGGCAACGGTGACATCGTTCATCACGAGTTCACCGTGAACTACCAGTCCACCTCCTCGACCTATGCCGTTAGTATCAAAGTCTGCTGTATTACCAACAATGCTGCTGTCTTCGATAACTATCTTGTCTGAACCGTAACCCCAGAAATAAATTGCACCACCCTGTCCTGTGGTATTATTGTTCTCGAACTGAGAGTTACGAATTGTGATTGTGCCTCCGACAGTAGAATCGGGACCTACTGGGTTTGCTCCATCGATAAAGATTGCGCCACCGTTACTTTCTGAAGTATTGTTAAGAAAAACTGAGTTTTCTACAGTTACTTCACCTAACAGGTTGTATATTGCTCCACCACTGATACCTTTGTTATTGGTGAATTCGCAATCTTTAACAACAAGTACACCGGAACCATAAGTACCGATCGCCCCACCGCTAAATCCAGAATTCCCTAGAGTGCCATCGTTGCTGTCAAAGCTGCTACCAAGGACTGTCGCTTTACTGCCGTGACCGACATAGATAGCTCCGTCTTGCCAAGCACTATTGTTGTTAAAATTACAGTTCTCTACCTGAAGTGTGCCATAGTCCCAGACTGCGATCGCACCACCTCTTCCGTCTGTTCCTGTCACCATTCCGTTGGTGAGGGTGAGGTTTTTTACCGTAGCATTGACATAATTGTTTACAGAAAATATCCGTGTAGTATTATTGCCGCTAATGGTTAAATTTTCTGCCCCTGCACCATCAATCGTTACGTCTTTGGCAATGGGAAGTTCCCCACTAGTAAGTGTGATCGTCTGATTGGCAAGGCTGGGATCAAACTGGATGATGTCTCCTGCTTGAGCAGATTCGAGCGCTGCTCGTAAAGAACCTTCTCCACTGTCTGCATTGTTGGTAACGTTAATGATAGCCATGCTTTGAATTCCCTTAAAAATGAGTGTTTTGAGAGCGACATGTTGAAAAAATCACAATTTTTGTGATTCAGAAGCGATCACGTCATCGTTTCAAACGATGGGAATCACAGACAGCACCCTATTACCGTTACGTGGAAGTTAAAAGTCCTGATGATCTTATATTTGTGACCTATTTTTCAAATTTTGTGTTGATTTTCCACGTAATCTGCTAATTTTCTTTTTCATATATTTTTTTAGTAAACAGGAATTCTTTGTTTAACTACTGATTAAAAACGTGGATATACCGGAATAAATGAAAGATTTTATCCAATTATCTGGGATTTCCAACCAAATAAATTCATCAATCAATGAATAAAACACACCATAACGGAGAAAATCACAGATAAATGCGAAAAAAAGAGGGTTTTTGCGTTAAATTGATAGATATTTTTCTTTGGAAGTTCTGATTCTGGGAATAACTATTTTGATTTTGGGAAGCACCCTGGAAAAATATAAATTCTCGAAGAATCGAGTTTTGGATATTAACAATGCTTCAGAGCAGTAGCACAATTGCGCTATCTAAATCAAGTTTCAGCTTCTGCGGCAGATTTTTGTGCATGTTCTGAACGCATCCAATTTGTAGGAAGCTCCAAGTAATCTGGTAAAACAGTTGTGCGATCGCCTATTGCAAATCTAATTTGGTGTGATTGCAAGTTTTTAGCTCCTGTCAGAGTGGCTCCAGCCAGTTTCACATCACACAAATTTGTGCCAAAGAAGTCTACTCCCATCAGATTTGCATCACAGAGATTGGCTTCATGGAACATTGCTTTTTGCAAGTTGGTTCCCATCAAATTAGCTCCGTAGAGATTGGCTTCTCTCAGGCTAGCTTCAGAGAAATTAGCAAAAAATATCTCTGTGTGTTCTAGTTTGGCTGCATTCAAATTTGCTTGTTGCAAATTTGTTCCATTTAGGTTTGCGCCTTTGAGGTTTGCACCAATTAATCCTGCTTCCTGCAAGTTGGCTTTACCAAGCTTTGCTCCCTGTAAATTAGCAAGAAATAGCTTGGCATGAGAAAGATTTGCCACTTTCAGGTTACAAGATTGCAAATTAGCTTTATACAGATTTGCTTCACAGAAATTGGCTGCACGCAGACTTGCTCCAGACAAGTTTGCTGACCGCAAGTTGGCCCCAGTCAAGTTGGCTCGGTTTAAGTTTGCTCCACAGAGGTTAGCTTCTTCGAGGTTGCATGATTGTAAATCGGCTTCATATAAAACTGTGCCACAAAGTTTTGCGCCTTCGAGTTTTGCCTCAAATAAGTTAGCTTTCTGGAGGTTAGCTTTTGTCAGGTTTGCTCCCCGTAGGTCTAAACGTTGTAAGTTGGCATTCGATAGGTCTACTCGCCTAATGTCGGTATTCCTTAAATCGAGTTTTTGATTTTCTTGATCTTGTTCCCAGTTGCGTCTGCCAATTACGGTTAAGGCTGCTTGTAAATCTGTGGATACTTTGGCAACTTTTGCCAGTTCTTCTACAGAATTTTCCTGTTCTGATTTGATACTGCTATTTTCTCGGACAAATGCAGTCAGAATTTCCATAATTGTCCAGTATTGTTTCGGTGAATCCTGGGCAATTTTTTCGAGGGCATAAATTGCCCCGATCCGGGTTGCTACGTGTTCATGTCCTAACTGGGTAATGGCTGCTGTCAAACGCTCTGCAATCAAGCGTTCTTGGGCTAATTCTAGATTCTGAATGCCAATTTCGTTATTTTTTTCGGCTGCGATCGCACTCTTTTTCAATGCTTCGGTGCGCTTGGCTGCATAATAAGCATTAATTATCACTGCTAACCCTATAAATAAGCTGGCTGTTGTGTTTAACGCTTGATTCCTGCTGACTATTTTTTGTTCATTTGATAATCCCTCAACTTGTGAAACAGCAAAGAATATTACAGTTGGTGATAGGCTAAACAAAATTGCGATCGCTATCAACCAGCTTTTAAATCCATCTGTCTTCCTGCCAGACATATGGCTAGTAATCCTCACTACATAGAATTATTACGGACAATATTGAAAAAAAAGAGTATATCATTTGTCAACAAATTTCAATATCTATCATAAGGTGCAATCAAAATATTAATCATTGGGTTTGTAATTGTCTATTGATTATTAATTGTTATGTCAATGTGTCACAATCTAGCTATACATAGCACTCAATTCCTGCTACATAGGTCGGCACAAATGTAGAGACGAGAAATTTCGCGTCTCTACAGGTTAGGGTCGTTATTTCTCATTTGTCATTGATCATTGGTCATCAGTTATTGGTAAGGGTATTAAGATGTATTTACTTTTCGTAACTCGCATTACGTTTATTTCCACTTACATACTTATGTAGAGGATTTCTATAGGCGTAACTTCAAGTGTTGTAATCACCAAGTAAAAGGGTTTTACTATTGAGCCATGATGCCAAGAGGTTAATTTTTGCTTTTTAATAATATTTGCTCAAAGAAAAATTCTTTTAACCAAAATACTGAACCAAATTATACTCACCAATTCTAAAAAATCATCTCTAAACACCTCAATATATGCAGCAATCTATACAGCCAATTACTAAAGATTTAGTATTGATTGGTGGTGGTCATAGCCATGCAATAGCTTTGTTGATGTTTGGAATGAAACCTCTTAATGGAATCCGATTAACTTTAATAACTGATAAAGTTGATACACCTTACTCTGGGATGCTACCAGGGCATATTGCTGGTTTTTACAGCTATGAACAATGTCATATTAATTTGCGACAACTTACGAATTTTGCCAAAGCACAATTATATATTGACCAAGTCATTAATCTTGACCTGGAAAACAAAAAAGTTATTTGTGCCAACTGTCCAGAAATAGCATTTGATCTACTGTCAATAGATATTGGCAGCACTCCAGCCACAATTTTTGTTCCAGGGGCAGCAGAATATACAATTGGGGCAAAACCAGTGTCACATTTACTGCGTAACTGGTATCAACTACTAGAAAAAGTAGATGATCATCAGCAAGAGGCTTTGAGTATTGGGATTGTAGGGGGAGGGGCTGGTGGTGTGGAATTAGCGTTATCGATGCAAGCTCATTTGTATCAGGCGTCCAAAGTATATCCCCTCAAATTCTCCTCAAAAAGAGAAGTTATGCATAATAATACACCAAAACAGGGAGATTTGGATATTCATTTATTCCAGCGTGATGCTCAACTTATGCCCAATCATCATTGGTCTGTACAGCATACAGTCAAGCAGCTTATGATCAAACGCGGGATTAAACTACATTTAGGTGAGAGTGTATGTAAAGTTGAACCAGGTAAAGTTATATGTAAATCTGGGTTGACGGTAGAGTGCGATCGCATTTTTTGGGTGACACAAGCCTCAGCACCACAGTGGTTAAAAGCAACTGGATTAGCGACTGATGAGCAAGGCTTTATTTTGGTAAGTGACACATTGCAATCTTTGTCTCATCAGTACGTTTTTGCTACAGGGGATATTGCCACAATGGTAAATCATCCACGTCCGAAAGCAGGAGTCTTTGCAGTTCGTCAAGGTAAACCTTTATTTGAGAACTTACAACGATTTTTATTAGACAAACCTCTCAAAGCTTACATACCACAAAAACAATATTTAAGCTTAATCAGTACCGGTGACGGCAGAGCGATCGCCACACGCGGATGTTTGACTTTACCACCTCACCGATTATTGTGGCAATGGAAAGACTGGATTGATCGTCGCTTTATGGAACAGTTTCGTAGGGAATAAGGGATTGGGGATTGGGGATCGGGGACAAGGGAAGGGGGAGTGTGAAAAACATTTGGAGGTATTTTGCCAAAAGCTCAAGTTCACGGAATTGAATTGTTTTATCACATTCATGGAACTGGCGAACCGTTAATATTAATTGCTGGATTTGACTCTGATAGTTCCAGTTGGTCGGTGCTAATGCCATTTTTGGTCAAATACTATCAGGTGATCCGGTTTGATAATCGGGGAGTGGGGCAAAGTTCCGCACTAAACACTCCCTACACCATTCAGCAAATGGCTGCTGATACTTTTGCCTTACTTGAGTACCTGGAAATTTCTCAAGTGCATGTAGCAGGTCATTCGATGGGGGGTCAGATTGCTCAAGAACTCACATTAGCACATCCTGAAAAAGTTCAAAGTCTCATCCTGCTATCATCTTGGGCAAAAGGAGACAGCAAATTTCAGGCAATAATTGAGTTGTGGGGCGATTTGACCTCAAAGTTAAATCCGGTACTTTATCAAACAACCTTATTGCCCTGGTTATTTAGTGATAGATTTTATGCAATTCCAGGAGCGATCGAACAAATTATTAATCAAATCCAGAAGTACCCATATTTACCAGAGCCTGACGCACTTTATCATCAAAGTCAAGCTATTCTCAACAGCGATACTTCCGAACGTCTTGCCAGTATTCATGTTCCTACCTTAGTGATGGTGGGTGAACAAGATATGATCACACCAGTAAAATTTTCTGAACACCTCGCTCAGGGTATTCCAAATACTGAACTTGTGATTCTTGAAAAATTAGGACATGCCTGTTTTATAGAGTCTCCAGAGGTCGTAGCCCAAGAAATGCTCAAATTTTTAACAAAGCACTAGTACTCCGCCCGATTAGCAGGTGTTCGTAGTGAGGACTTTAGTCCTCAAGAAAGGACTAAAGTCCTTACTACAAACCTATCAAAATTAGTGTGGTGCAGTACTAGTAGTAGTCCGTAGAGTGTATTACGCCGTAGGAATCGCGCACCTTGAATTGTTGATGGTGCGTTGCGCTGCGCGACAACACACCCTACATTTAAATTTATTAACATAACTGGAAATATTAGCACCGACTTACTTATGTCTCCTGAATTTGTGATCTAACGACACAAGTTCGTGATCTAACGACACAAGTTTGTGATCTAACGACACAAGTTTGTGATCTAACGACACAAGTTTGTGATCTAACGACACAAGTTTGTGATCTAACGACACAAGTTTGTGATCTAACGACACAAGTTCGTGATCTAATGACAGCTAGTTGTGGAATAGCTTCATGTACGTTTCAAGCGTAGAGATATATTTACTTTGCTGTTAAGTAGGGGCTACTTTCCAAAAATTGATATTAGCGATACCTTACGGCAAGTCGCTGCGCGTCTACGCAAACATTGAATAAATGTAACAAATTTGAAAATTTCTAGTTATTCGATATGAGAAATGATATGACGTAGGTCTTTGCTGGTGAACTTTATTTGTGTGACCCTGCTTGGAAGCTTTACCTCGCTGTGGTCAAATAAATAGATTAATAGATTTAGGGAATGTTCGCACTGATGAAACAAAGTATTGCTCGGACAACAGCATTTTTGGCTTCTTGTACTCTCCTACTCACAGCTTGTGGTGGTAACACTGGTACAAACACTAGTACCAATAACAATAATACAAATACCGCTACCACCACCTCAACAACAACGGGTATATCTGGCCCCATACCTATCGGTATTGCCTTTGCCCAGACTAGCAATGTCGCATTACTTGGTCAAGAAGGAGTTGCAGGTGCAAAAATTGCTGAGAAATATTTTAATGACAAAGCCGGCGTTAACGGTACAAAGATTAAGCTGGTATTTCAAGATGCTGGTGGTGATGAAGCGGGAGCAATTAACGCTTTTCAAACTTTAATTAATAAAGATAAAGTTGTCGGTATTGTCGGCCCGACTTTATCACAACAAGCCTTTAGTGCTGACCCTATTGCTGAACGGGCAAAAGTACCAGTAATTGGTGCATCTACTACAGCTAAAGGTGTTCCCGAAATTGGTGATTATATTGCTCGTGTATCTGCACCAGTTTCTGTTGTTGCACCTAATTCTGTGAAAGCTGCATTAAAACAAAATCCTAAGATTAAAAAAGTAGCAGTTTTTTATGCTCAGAATGATGCTTTTAACAAATCAGAAACTGAAATCTTTCAAAAAACAGTTAAAGATCAAGGACTAGAAGTAGTCACGGTTCAAAAATTTCAAACTACTGATACCGATTTTCAAGCTCAAGCTACCAATGCTCTGAATTTAAAACCAGATTTAATTATTATTTCTGGTTTGGCTGCTGATGGTGGTAATTTAGTACGGCAGTTACGAGAATTAGGATACAAAGGCAATATTATTGGTGGTAATGGTTTGAATACATCAAATGTATTGTCTGTTTGTAAAGCTCTCTGTGATGGCGTGATGATTGCTCAAGCTTACAGTCCTGAACATCCAGGAGAGATTAACGCCGCATTTCGGAAAACGTACGTAGAGCAATACAAAAAAGAACCACCCCAATTTAGCGCTCAAGCTTTTACAGCAGTGCAGGTGTATGTAGAGGCTTTGAAAGCTTTAGATCAAAAAACCAAAATTAACACCCTTCCTGTAGCTAAAGTGCGGACAGAATTAAATAAACAGATACTCGCAGGTAAATACAATACACCGCTTGGTGAAATTTCATTTAGTCCAGAAGGTGAGATTGTACAAAAAGATTTTTATGTTGCCCAAATCAAGATGGAAAAAGATGGCAACACTGGTAAATTTGCATTTATTAAATAGTTGCAATTATGGATATATCTCTATTTTTGCAGCAGTTTTTAAATGGGTTATCTATTGGTAGCGTCTACGCTATTTTTGCTTTAGGATATACCCTGGTTTACTCAATTTTGGGTATCATTAATTTAGCTCATGGTGCTATTTTTACCCTGGGTGCATATTTCACCTATGCACTCATTGGTGGGAGGTTTGGATTTAATGGTTTGCTAGCCAATGCAGCTTTACCTGTGCAATTACCTTTTGCTTTAGCTTTAATTTTGGGGAGTATTTTGGCGGGATTAGTCGGGGTAGCGGTAGAAAGAATTGCTTTTTTACCCCTGCGTCAACGGGGTTCCGATCCTTTGCTGACGGTTGTTTCTAGCTTGGGTGTAGCAGTGGTAATTGTCAATTTAATTCAGTATTTAGTGGGTGCAGAAAGTTATACTTATCCAGGAAATACTTATGGCAATTTACCACCTGCAATTAACTTCGGTTCCCAAGCAAATCCGATTCCGATCCGCACTGTACAGGTAGTGATTTTTGTTGTTTCTATGGTATTTGTTGCCATCTTGACTTATTTTATTAGTCGCACAAAATACGGTAAAGCGATGCAAGCGATCGCAGAAGATGCAACAACCGCCAGTTTATTAGGAATTAACTGCGATCGCTTTATTATTCTGACGTTTTTTATCAGCAGTTTTTTAGCAGGAGTCGCGGGAACTTTAGTCGCCTCTAGTGTGAGTATAGCTGGGCCTTATTTTGGTATTGGTTTTGGTTTGCGCGGGTTAGCAGTAATTGTCTTGGGTGGTTTGGGTAGTATTCCCGGTGCGGTGTTAGGGGGTTTGGTAATTGGCTTAGTGGAAGCATTTGTTCCGGGCGAATTTTCTGGCTACAAAGATGCTATTGCTTTTGGCATTTTGTTTATTATGCTCTTAGTTAGACCACAGGGTCTGCTAGGAAAAAGATTTATTCAAAAGGTTTAAATCTATGACGACAAGCACGAAACAAAAACTTACTTTTGATCAGTTTATAGACAATTATCCAGAAGAAGGTTTTTATGAATTAGTGAATGGAGAAATTATCGAAGTGCGTTCAACTAGAAATCATGATGATGTCGCCAACTTTCTTTTATTTGCTTTTAACGATGAAATTAGACAACTGAAGTTAAATTATGTAGTCAACAATACAGCAGTATTTAGAACTATAACTGCGTCGGGTACAGAACAAGGACGCAAACCGGATGTCAGCGTCATTAACCGAGATACATGGCGTTCCAATCGATCTGATTATTCGGCACTTGAAGAACCGATTCAGTTAGCTGTAGAAGTCACATCAACAAATTGGGAAGATGACTACATCGATAAGTTGGACGAATATCAACGTTTAGGCATTTCTGAATATTGGATTGTAGATTATTTGGCAATTGGTAAAAGGGAATATCTAGGAAATCCAAAAGTTCCAAGTGTGTTTGTCTTTTTGCTAGATACAGATGGAAAATATCAGCTGACAAAGTTTACGGGTACAGAGCGAATTATCTCGCGGACTTTTCCAGAATTATCATTAACAGCAGAACAAGTATTAACAGCTTGAATAATCTCATTTTTTTGTTCGTAGTGAGGACTTCAGTCCTCAAAATAAGGATTCACGCCCTTAATCAAATTTACTTTTTATGATTATTGATCCAGAAAAAGTACCTACTGAAGCACGTTCCAATTATCCCGATGAATTTAAACCTAAAGTAGCAGGAAGAATTCGGCAACGCTTAGGCAATTTTGCCGGATTGAAAAACTTCGGGGTAAATTTAGTGAAATTAGAACCTGGAAGTTCTTCTGCTTTAAGACATTGGCATTCATGTCAAGATGAATTTATCTATGTTTTAGAAGGCGAGTTGACATTAATTACAGATGCGGGTGCAGAAGTTCTCAAACCAGGAATGGCGGCGGGATTTCCAGCAGGTGAAGCCAACGGACATCATTTAGTAAATCGTTCTTCAACAGTTGCAGTTTATTTGGAAGTAGGCGATCGCACTCCCAATGATGAAGCTAGCTATCCCGATGATGATTTAATTGCAAAAGCTAGTCCTGATGGCAAATCTATAATTTTTGCTCATAAAGATGGAACGTAACCGTTCAGGGGGTAGAAGAGAGATAGCCAAAAATGAAGCTCAAAATCTGATAAATTAAGTGGAATGGAACACAAGTGCGCCAATCAGCTAGAGCAGATATCCCAGGAAGATTGGGGAAGAACTCCAAACAGCGTCA